>RGZZ01000221.1 GCA_010028905.1 Pseudomonadota bacterium
CCGTGGGCGTGGTGAGCGTGGTGTCGCACGTCGCGGGACGCGAGATCGCCGACATGATCGCCGCCTGGCACCGCGGCGACACACGACGCGCGGCAGCGCTGCACGCGCGCCTCCTCCCTGTTTTCAAAGGGCTCTTCATGACGACCAATCCCATTCCCGTCAAAGCCGCGCTGAAGCTGAAGGGCTTCGACGCGGGGGGCTTGCGCCTGCCCCTGGTGGAGGCGTCACAGACCCAGATCGATGCCATCCGGTCCCTGCTCGAAGAGGCCGGGCTTCTCTCTTGACCCAGCACCCCCATCATCCGACCGCGGCCCTGCATCAGCAGGCCGAGGCAAGCCCACGGCCCGAGACTCCCGAGTTCTCGCTCAGAAATGGAGACGCTTGAATGGAGATCACCATCACTCCCCGCAAGAAGCGCTGGACAGGGCGAATCGCCGTACCTGGCGACAAGTCCATCTCGCATCGGGCGGTCATCCTCGCAAGCCTCGCAGAAGGCGACAGCCTGATCGAGAACCTGCTCGAGAGCGCTGACACCCACGCCACCATAAGCTGCCTGCAGAAGCTCGGCATCGAGATCCGTCGCACGCTCGACGGCACCGTGGTGGTGGTCGGCCGCGGCCTCGACGGCTGGCGCGAGCCAGAAGAGGTTCTCGACTGCGCAAACTCGGGCACCACCATGCGCCTGATGAGCGGGCTCCTGTCGAGCTTCCCCTTCTTCTCGGTGCTCACGGGCGATGCCAGCCTCAGAAGTCGCCCCATGGGTCGCATCAGCGAGCCGCTCAAGAAGATGGGCGCAAAGATACTGGGGCGCAACGACGGCGAGAACGCGCCGCTGGCCATCGCCGGCGGCAAGCTGAAGGCCATCAAGTTCAAGCCGAAGGTGGCCAGCGCCCAGGTGAAGTCAGCCGTTCTCCTGGCCGGTCTGCGCGCCGGCGGAACCACCGAGGTGACCGAGCCGTTGCGCAGCCGGGACCACACCGAGCGCATGCTGACCTCGATGGGCGTGAAGCTCGTCGTGGAAGACGAGCGCATCAGCCTGCCTGGTGGGGGCAAGCTCGACGCCATCCGGGGCCGCGTTCCGGGCGACATCTCATCGGCCGCATATCTTCTGGCCGCGGCGGCCATCGTGCCTGGGAGCAAGCTCGAGATCCCTTCGGTGGGGGTCAACCCCACGCGCATCGGCTTCTGCAATCTGCTCAAGCGCATGGGCGCCAACCTCAAGATCGAGAACAAGCGCAACGACGACCTCAACGAAGACGTGGGCGACATCGTCTGCGAGACCGAGGGGCTCACGGGCATCAGCGTGGGCGCCGACGACGTGCCGGCCGCCATCGATGAGCTTCCCCTCCTGGCCGTCGTGGCCACGCAGGCCTACGGCTGGACGCGTCTTCTTGGCGCCGAAGAGCTGCGGGTCAAGGAGTCTGATCGCATCAGCGGCATCGTGGAAGGGCTCCGCAAGATGGGTGCCCGCATCGAAGAGCGACCGGGCGGCTTTGCGGTCGAGGGCCCGACCCCGCTGGTGGGAACGCGGGTCGACTGCCGCGGTGATCACCGGCTGGCCATGGCGCTGGCGGTGGCAGCGCAGGTGGCACGCGGCGATACCGTGCTCGAGGGTGCCGAGTCGGTGGAGATCTCGTACCCCAACTTCTGGTCGATCTTCGCCCCCGCCTCGACCCTCGTCTAGCGGAATGGCGGCAGTCTCGCGGCGCAACGTCTATCTTGCGGGCATGATGGGCACGGGCAAGAGCACCGTTGGCCGTGAGCTGGCTCGTCTCATGGGCCGCAAGTTCGTCGACACCGACGCCGCTCTCGAGCGCCGTCTGGGCATGCCCGTGAGCGAGTGCTTCGTGCGCGAGGGCGAGGCCTGGTTCCGCGCTCAGGAGAAGGCGCTGTCGCTCGAGCTGGCCGCGCTGAGCAACCGTGTCGTGGCGACGGGGGGCGGAACCCTGCTCGATCCGGAGGTGCGCGCGCTCTTCACCTCGACCGGCGTTGTCATCTGCCTGTTCACCCAGAAAGAGGAGCTCGTCACGCGCCTGGAGCGCACCGACAAGCGCCCGTTGCTCAAGGACCAGCCGATCGACCAGAAGGTCGAGGAGCTCCTTCGCCAGCGCAAGGAGGTCTACGACACCATCCCCATTCGCATCGACACCACGCACCTGACACCGCAGGAGGCGGCACACAAGATCCACGACCTGCTCAAGCTGCGCCAGAAGATCCTCGCACAGCTCCAGAGCCAGTACATCGTCATCACATGAGGAGCGCTCCAGGGTGAGGTCTGGCGATGTGGTCGGCGGTCGCTACCGCCTGGGTCCGGTCGTGGGAAAAGGCGGCATGGGTGTGGTCTACGCGGCCGACGATCTCGAAACCCCGGGTCTGCGCGTCGCGGTCAAGCGCATGCAGGTCGACGCCGAGAGCGAGAAGGAGCGGGAGGACGCCGTCCGCCTCTTCCTCCATGAGGCCCGCGTGCTGCGCACGCTGCGCCACGAGAGCATTCCCCGCGTTCATGCGTGCTTCGATGAGGGCAAGCAGTACTTCCTGGTGATGGACCTCGTCGAAGGGTGCACGCTCAGCGAGCTCGCAGATCTCTCCGGTCAGCGCCCCCCCGCCTTTCTGCCGCCCGTGGAGCAGGTGCTCGACTGGGGGGTGCAGATCGCCCGCGTGCTGTCCTACCTCCACGCACAGCAGCCCAGCCCGGTCGTGTACAAGGACCTCAAGCCAGACAACCTCATGCTCACCCGGGACGGCCGCGTCATGCTGCTCGACTTCGGCATCGCGAAAACCCTGAATCCCCAGGGGAAGTTCTCTACCATCCTGAAGGGCGTCGGCAGCCCGGGGTTTGCCGCGCCAGAGCAGTACGCCCGCCAGCAGAGCGACCCTCGCGCCGATCTGTACGCCCTGGGTGCGACGCTCTACGCGCTGCTCACGGGACAGGTTCCCATCGAATCAGTGGATCGCCAGCAGGCCCTGGTCGAAGGTCGAAGCGACCCCCTCGAGCCCCTCTCATCGCTCGCTCCGAAGACGCCACGTGCCCTCGAGGTCGCCATCCGGCGGCTCATGGCGGTGCGCAAGACCGAGCGCACCCCCTCCGCAGATGAGGCCTTGAAGGCGCTCGAGGCCATCCGCGACGGCAAGGACGAGCGTGGTCTGCCCAAGGTGGTCAGCCGAATGCTCTCGAATCTCTGGAAGCCAGGGCGTTCGACCCCATCTCCCCCCCCTCGCGGCCCCGTGGAGGCAGCCGAGCCTCAGATCCCGGTGCGCAGCCTGGAGTGGATTGTGGGACAGGGGGGCCTGTCGTCGATCCACGACGCCATGCTCCAAGCCTCCCCCGGCGACGTGATACGGGTTCGCCCGGGCCGCTATGTCGAGAGCCTCGTCATCGATCGCCCAATCACCCTCATCGGCGACGGGCGCCCTGATGACATCGTGATCGCGGGGAGACGAGGAGGCGCGCTCGTGGTGAATGGCGGGGCGGTGTCGGTGCGCGGCCTGACCCTGCTCACCGAACCGTCAGACGCCGCCGCGGCCGTCGAGGTCATCTACGGCTCCCTGTCGCTCGACACGTGCCGCATCGCGTCATCCGGCCAGGTCGGCGTGCACGTGCGCGGAGCCGCCTCCAACGCCTCGCTTCGAGACTGCGAGATCACCGACACGGCCGAGGCGGCTCTGCTCGTCGACGACAGCGCCGTCGCCACAGCCGAGCGATGCGAGATGCACCACACCCACATCGGCATCGAGGCGGCCAACAAGGCCGAGATCACGGCGCGGCAGTGCACCGTGCGCAGCGCACGGGGCGCAGGGCTCTACGTCCACGATGAGGGTCGCGGCACCTTCGACGACTGCGAGATCCGTGGCTGCGGACAGGCGGGCGTGACGGTGACCGCCGGCGCCGATCCCCTGGTTCGGGGCTGCCAGGTTCGCGACGGGAAGGGGCGCGGGCTCGTCATCGGTGAGCAGAGCCTCGGCGTGTTCGAGGACTGCACCGTTGCCGGCAACCGCGAAGAAGGGGTCTTCATCTACGACGGCGCCAACCCCGAGCTTCGGCGGACCCGGGTGCTCGACAGCGGTCGTTGCGGGGTGGTCTCCCGCGGACGCAGCTACGGCCTCTTCGAGGACTGCGAGATCGCGGGCAGCTTCGAGGCAGGAGTGGTCATCGCGGAGGGCGCCGACCCCATCCTGCGGCGCTGCCGCATCACGCGAAACTTCGTGGCGGTGCAGGCCCTTCCAAGAGCCAAGGGAACCGTCGAACAGTGCGATCTGCGTGGAAACACCCGCAGCGTCTTCGACCTCGCTCCCCGAAGCCAGGTCCGCCAGCAAGACAACCAGGAGTAGCATGAACCCTCGTCGCACGCCCGCCGTCGGACGGCCCCCCTCCCGACGCCTCCTCCGTCTCATCGCGCACCTCGTTGCCCTCAGCATCACCTTCGTGGGGGCGCTGGCCTGCGGCGCCCGCGGCGTGGACCCGCAGCGCTCCCCTGCTCGGGTGACCTCGCTCTCAGCGTCCTTTCCCGCCCAGCGGGTGCATCTCGAGGTGGGCCTCGAAGCCCCGGAAGCCGCACTCTGGCAGGTGTGGTACGCCGCAGACGAAGGCGCGGTGGTCATCGACCTGAGAAACGTCGATCTCGCGGGGGCACGCGTGCCGTCTCTCGGGCCGGACACCCTCGTTCGCGGCTTCGAGCTGCGCACCCCGAACTTCACCAGCGCCCAGTGGGTGATCAAGCTCGCCTACGCGGTTCCCACATCGAAGATCCATGCGGCGCTCAACGGCGCCGCGCTCACCGTCGACATCGACCGCGCCTACGTCGAGGAGCAGGCGCTGCAGGTGACGCGCAACGCCACCTGGCGACGCCACGAGATACGCACGCGCGATGACTACAGCCTCATCAACGAGGTGGAGGTGACCCTGACCGATGGAGTTGCCCTGCGCATCGCAAACGCGAAGGAGTCGCTCACGACGGTGGAAGACCCCACTGAGATGGCCCGGCGCAAAGGCGCGCTCGTGCTCATCAACGGGGGCTTCTTCCGCTATGGCGGAGGCCCGCTGGGCCTGATCATCGATGAAGGGCGGGTGCTCGTGCCCCACGTGGCGCGACGTCCACCGCGTACCGCCATCGGCCTGACACCGAGTGGTGAGGTACTGATGAACCGAGTCGAGGTGAAGGATGGACACCCCATCGCCATCGATGGCACAGCCGACTGGAGCCGGGTCCGCATCGGCCTGGGAGGAGGGCCACGTCTCGTGCGCGATGGCAGGGTGGCCTTGACCATCGACGAAGAGGCGCTGGGAAGGTCCGGCAACGACATCACACGCAAAGCCGGACGAACCGCCCTGGCGCGGCTGCGCAACGGTCACCTGCTGCTCGTGACCATCTCGGGGTACCGCGACAACCACGCCCAGGGGTGGCAGCTTCCGCAACTGGCGGCCTGGCTGGTGGAACGTGGCGCCGTGGACGCCATGGGGCTCGATGGCGGGGGCTCGGTGGCCATGGTGGTCGACGGTGCTCTGGTGAGCCGGCCACCCGCGCGAGACGGATCGCAGCGCAAGGTCGCCAACGGCCTCATGCTGACCGACACGTCTCCTCCCCTCCTGCCTGCCGCGGTGCAGGTGACGGCGGCGCTCCATCGCCTCAAGGCCGACCCGAGCGCATCGACAAAGGTAGTCGCGATGGTCACCACCGCGGGCGGCAAGCCCGCGGCCGACGGAACCCCCGTGTACTTCTCCTCGAGCAGCGGTGTCATCACCCCGGTGGCGCACACGACAAAAGGGCGCGCCATTGCGATGTTCACCCCTGCTCGGGCCATCGGTCCAGCTCGGGTCATCGCCTATGCCGGGCTCGTGTACGGGCAGGATGAGATCGCGGTGGAAGGCGGCCCGCCGCGACGACTCGCCGCGCGCGCCCTCGAAGTTCCCGCTTCCCGGCCCATCGACGTGGCAGGCCTCTCCCCCGCGACGCCGGCGCCCGACCGCCCGGGTCCCCAACCCACCACGATTGCGCCGGCTTCCCGGGCGTTCAAGATCGAGGCCCTGGTCGTCGACGCCTTCGGAAACGCGCTTCCCGACCAGGAGGTGGAGGTGAGAAGTTCGGGATCTCCACCCTCTCGCGCGCGCACGGGCAGCGATGGGATCGCACGCCTGACCGTCACGCCTCCTTCCGACACAAAGGTGATCGAGCTGGTCTCCGCCCCCCTGCCCGCGATGCAGATCACCCTTCCTTGAAGCGGTTGGCCGCCCCGAAGCCCGCCTCAGGCGCCGTCCCGTGCCAGACGTTGCGACGCGAAGGAATCTGGGCATCGTCACGATAACGATGTATCGCGGACAGACCCGCTGCACGGTGCATCGACACCAACACGGCGCCCGTGCGCAATGATCACGCCGTCGAAGGGAGGGGTGAGATGGCCCGACGAGACAAGACCACCGATGACAGCGCCGAACCCGCTCCGAGACCGACCCGGCGAAGAAAGCGCGACCTCCCCGTCGATCGCAAGGCCTGGGGATTCGATCCCCATCTCGGCCTCGAGAGCATCAAGATGACCATGGCGAGCCTTCTGAGCGACCTCTTCTCACGTCGCGGAAGCGCTGAGCACCCCCTCGAACCCCCGGTCGACCTCTTCGAGGAAGACGGCGCACTGGTGGTCTTGATGAACCTTCCCGGCACGCGCAGGGAAGACGTGCGCTTGCACGCCTACGAGAGCCTGCTCATCATCCGGGGCCAGACGGGCGCGCCCGACCTCACCGAGAAGCGCGCCTGGCATCTGCGCGAGCGCGCGGTCGGTCCCTTCCACCGCGCTATACCGCTGCCGTACCCCATCCAGGCCGAAGGCATAAGGGCCTCTCTGAGAGATGGACTCCTGCGCGTCGTCCTCCCGCTCGAGGGAAAGCAAGCCGTGCGCTCGGTGGAGATCGAGATCGACTGACATGCGCGTTCTCATCGCGGGAGGAGCCGGCTTCCTGGGGTCGCATCTGTGCGATCGCTTCATCGCAGAGGGCCACGCGGTGGTCTGCCTCGATTCGCTCATCACGGGGCGAGCGGCGAACGTCGCGCACCTCGAGGAGCGGGGATCCTTTCAGATCGTGCGCGGGAGTGTGTGCGACGCCGCGCTCCTCGCAAGCCTGGGCCGGTTCGAAGCCATCCTGCACTTCGCATCGCCGGCAAGTCCCATTGACTACGTGAAGATGCCCTTTGACACTGTGCAGGCGGGTTCGACAGGGACCTGGGCCTTGCTCGACCTCGCCCGCGCCCACGGCGCGCGCTTCATGCTCGCGTCGACCTCCGAGATCTACGGCGAGCCGCTCGAGCATCCCCAGACCGAGCGCTACTGGGGGAACGTGAACCCCATCGGGGTTCGCTCGGTGTACGACGAGTCGAAGCGATTCTCCGAGATGCTCACGGCGCTCTACCATCGCGAGCACGGCCTCGACACCATCATCATTCGCATCTTCAACACCTATGGCCCCCGCATGCGCGTCGATGACGGTCGCGTCGTCACCACATTCATAAGCCAGGCGCTGCGCGGCGAACCGCTCACGGTCAACGGCGATGGCACCCAGACGCGCAGCATGTGCTTCCACACCGATCTGGTCGACGGCATACACCGGGCCCTGGCCTCGGGGGAGCATGCCCCCATCAACCTGGGGAACCCAGAGGAGACCACCATGCGGGCCCTGGCCGACACCGTCATCGCCTTGACCCGCAGCACGTCACGCATCACCCGGCGCGACATGCCGCCAGACGATCCCTCTCGTCGCTGCCCGGACATCTCGCGGGCGCGCGCCGTTCTTGGCTGGGAACCCCAGGTGCGCCTGGCGGATGGCCTTGCGGCGACTATCTCCTGGGTGGAGAGCGAGATTGGCGGCGCGTGATCGCTGCGCCCTCACCGCGCAACCCGGAGGCCGTTGCCGGTGTCACACCTACCGAAGCTGAGGAGACATGACATGAGCCAGACCCCTTCTTCTCCATTTGACGGCCTTCGCGCCCTGCATCGGGCGCTTGCCCTCATCATCGCGGTCGGTGCCGGCATCGGCGGTGCACTGACCATCGTGCCGCCGCCGCCTCCGGCACTCGCGGCGCCTGCCCCTTCCCCATCGCCGAGCCCCTCCGCCACACCGAGCGCACGCCCTTCCGCAGGGCCTTCGGCCCTCCCCTCCTCAGCCTCTCCGTCACCGGCACCGTCGAAGGCGCCGATCACCGAGCC
>RGZZ01000222.1 GCA_010028905.1 Pseudomonadota bacterium
GGCACGTCGGGAGAGTCGACCGAGCCGTTCAGCTGCGCGCTCTACACGGGCGCGGCGAACGTGGTTCGCCTCGACGCGCACGCGGTCGAGAAGCTCCCCACGCACATCGTCACGGGCACCCAGCCCGGAACCGTGCGCCTCGAAGCGGTGGGCGCGAGCGCCGATCGGTCTCGCGTGGCCCACGTGCAGGTCACCGTCACGCCCCCTCCCACGCCAGCCCAGACCGCCGCTCCCGTGAGCACCCTTGGAGCCGACACCGTGGTGCTGGCCGAACCACAGACCCATCGCCTCGTCGAGGTGAGGCTCGACAGCGCGTCGTTCGTGGCCTACGGCAGCCTCGGCCCACAAACCAGGCAACTGAACGGCCCGCGCTCTGCGGTCACCGACGCCCAGGGGCGCATCTATGCGGCCGACGCGGGCAACCATCGCGTCGTGCGCATCGACGACATCAGCGGCGCGGGAGCCGTGACGTACGGCGGCTTCGGAACGCTGGCGGGGCCGCGGGGGGTGCACGTCGACGCCCAGGGGCGCATCTATATCGCCGACACGGGAAACAGCCGCATCGTGCGCATCGACGACATGAGCGGAGCGGGCTTCCTCGAACGCAAGCTCGCCCCAGGCAGCGTGCCGGTCGCGGTGCGCACCGACAGCGCGGGGCGGGTCTACGTGGCGGACGCGTCCGGCAGTTGCATCCACCGCTTCGACGACATGCAGAGCGACCGCGCTGTCGACCTCGTCGCGCCGCCGCGCGCAACCCCCTCGGAATCGAGCGCCCGACCCGCGATGCTCCCCCTGCGCACGCCGCACGACCTCGTGCTCGACGCCCAGAACCGCGTCTACGTCGCCGATACAGGGAACGATCGCATCGTGCGCGTCGACGACGTCTCCGGCCGTGGGTGGACCCCCTTCGACGGGCGAACCGCCGGCGCCACGCCGTTGCGTGCACCGAGCGGCGTCCGCCTCCTGCCAGACGGACGCATCGCCATCGCCGACACGGGCAACAACCGCCTCGTCATCATCGACGATATGACAGGCGCGGGCTTCAGGGTTGTCGGAGCCCCCGGCGCGGGAGGCGGAGAGCTGACCGCACCCGAAGACGTGGTGCCCTGACAGCCACGCGCACTCGGCGCCCTACGGCGCCAGCAGCCTTCCCACGAAGATGATGGTGCCCGTGTGGTTGTCGCGTATGGCGAACATGAACGGATGATCAGCGCGCACCAGCGGAACCTCGGGCGGTTTCGCTGGAACTTCCCCCTTGCGCACCACGGCGATGCCGGTGGAGGCAGTGGCCTCTGTTCCGACCTCGTTGACCTCCACAAAAGCCTTGTGAACCGCCAGCCCGATCTTGATGGGCTCGCGGCACACCCCCTCGAAATCAGCCAGATCAGACCAGGCGAGGGGAACCCCGAGGCGCCGCGCATCCTGCTTCTCGATGCGGAAGCCGCTCTCGAGCTTGAATCGCGGAAGCCACAGCTTCACTTCCCTGAGGGAGAGGCGTTTCATCCATTCAGTGAGCTTCGCGGCCGTGAGCGATCTCTCGAGCCCTTTCAGCCCCTCGCGCTGATCGGGAACCAGCACCACCAGCGAGAGATCGTTGTTCACGTAGGGGATTCCGACGATCTGCAGGCCCTTGGCCCGGCAATACGCCAGCTCGTCTTCACGATGCATCAGGGCGACCGGCTTGGAGCGGGTGGCCGTGGTGTAGAACGGCTGCTGCTCGGTGCGCCTGGCGCTGAACCCCATGGCCCATGCGGCTTTGAAGTAGACTGCGTTCGCCAGGACGAGGCGCGTCGATGGCGTGAGATCGCCAGGCGTCAGGATGTCGCGGATCTTGTTGTGCGTGAGACGCGACACGGTGCCGTTGATCTGCTGGCAGACGGCCTCGACTTTCGAGAAGCTCACCCGCGTGAGCCCCCCATGAAAGCACTTCTTGATCAGGCCCACGAAGGCAGCGTTCAGGTCGAGGTCGTTCGCCAGCCACAGCCCATTGGCCACCGACAGCGCGTAGCGACCGCGCCGAGCGCGCGCCGTGAGCGCGTCGCTCAGGGCGCCGAGCCCCTGGTCAGCCGTGCTGGCCGCGCTGTCGAACGAGAACACGCTCGCCAGCTGCTGGGCCGTGGCCCCGCGGCTGCCGCCGTAGACCATGCCGAACGCCATCGACAGGCTGAAGGGCGACAGAAAGACGTTCTTTCCCGGATGCAGACGCGCCTGATCGAGATAGATGCGCACGGCAAACACGTTGTTGCCGTGCGCCGCGCGCTCGAGGGGCGACTTCGCGGGCGCGGCGCACGCCGCCGTGGATGCGACCAGAGCGGCCAGGCAGACAGCCGAGACAAGACGTGCGCAGCGGCGCTTGAACGATTGGACCATGTTCAACCCCCTCTTCACGGCTCTCGTGAGCATCAGCATCACGAATCCAGGCGCAGGTTTGCAGATGACCGACGTGCGAGGTCTTCGCCCGTTCACGAAACAGCCCCTCTCCACGAACCTGCACCGACCCTGCAGAGGACAGACGAGGGCGAGGCGGGGTATGCTCAGTCACGGGGGGAGAACATCCGCGCCGTTCGACAGAGGATTCGCACCCTGTGCACCCGAAGTGTTCTTTGAAACGTCTACCCGCCAGATGCGTCCAACCTGAGACTTAGGGAGAGCAGACATGAGCACCGACACCCAGGCCAAGACAGCCGCGCCAGAGACCAAGGCCAAGGCGGCCGCAACAACCGAAACCGCAGCAGAGGCTTCATCCTGCTCGGCCTCAGCCTGTGAGACCGAAGAGACGCGCGAAGAGCGCGCCCTGTGCGCGATCAAGAAGTACATGTACGGCAACGCGGCGGCGTCGCTGGTTCCCGTGCCGATTCTCGACCTCGTGGCCGCAACAGGAATCCAGCTGGCCATGGTGCGCGCCGTGGCGAACATCTACGACGTTCCCTTCAAGCAGGAGGCGGCCCGCGAGGTGATCACCACGCTCATCACCGGCATCGGAACCCGAAGCCTGGGCCTGGGCGTCGCGCTCAGCTTCGTGAAGCTCGTCCCTGGTGTGGGCACGGCACTTGGCATGGTCTCGCTGCCCGTGATCACCGGGGGCCTCACCTACGCGGTGGGCAAGGTCTTCATCATGCACTTCGAGGCGGGCGGCAACCTGCTCAACCTCGACGCCAAGAAGATGCGCGCCTACTTCAAGCAGCAGTTCGAAGAGGGTCTCGAGCAGGCCAAGGCTGCGGCCAAGGAGCAGTCAGGCGCTGCGAAGTAGCGTCGCCACGATGACAGAGGGCTGAGGCGCCGCAGGCGCCTGGCCCTTTTTCTTTGGCAGGCGCACGCCTCGAATCGCGGCGGTCAGTCCACGCCTGCGGGCCACGCCCCTCTACCCCCTACTCGCTGAAACGGGAAACACACTTCACGGTGCAACAGACCATCGCTCTCCTCCGGTCGTGGGACCCGAAAGCAGCCCGAATCGTCGTGGCGCTCGCGGTGGTTTCTGGTATTGCCGACGCCCTGCTGATGATCACGGCCAGCGCAGGCCTGTCTCGCGCAGTCGCCGGGGAGAGGCCGACGTTCGTGCAGATCGCGACCTACCTGGCGCTCTTCGCCACCTCGAACCTCACGCTCTCTCGCGCCATCTCGATCACCTGCAACGAGCTCGAGCAAAGCCTTCGAACGCTGCGTGAGCGCATCGTCGACAAGATTCGACGTACCGATCTGCTCACGGTCGAACGCCTGGGAAGCAGCAAGCTCTACACCGAGCTCACGCAGGATTTCGACACCATCTCGCTGCGACTGCCCGCCCTTCTCACGAACATGCAAGACGTGGTCGTGCTGCTTCTCACCACCCTCTACATCGCGTGGATCTCGCTCTCCGCGCTGGTCGTCGTGGCCATCCTGACCGCACTTGTGATGCGGTGGTACACGCGCGTTGCCGACAAGATGCAGTCCAGGTACTTCTCGATGCTCGAGCGTCAGAACGCCCTCATCCATCTGATTCAAGGGGTCATCGATGGCTTCAAGTCACTTCGGCTGAGCACACGCAAGACCCAGGCCGTTCAGCGCAACATCGACGCTGAGAGCCGCCGCCTCGAAGGCGAGATGCGCAGCTTGGGGGTCGAGAACTCTCTGGGCTCCAGCCTCAGCATCGCCTACACCTTCGTCTCACTCGGATGCGTTGTGTTCCTCGTCCCCCTGATCGACCCCAAGATGAAGACAGTCATCGTGGAGATCGCCACCCTTCTCCTCTTCAGCCTCTCTCCACTGGCCGGTCTGGCATCGGCACTGCTCTCGACCACGCAGCTCGAAGCGCGCCTGCTATCGCTGCGCGGCATCGAGAGCGCACTGACGGCCGTCACGCCCCCCCCTGCTGACGACACGACGAAGACCGAGACCTTCGCGCAGCTCCGCGGCTTCGAGCGCCTCGAGTACCGCGGCGTGACGTTCCACCACAGAGATGACGACCAGGTGCTCTTCACATGCGGCCCCCTCGACTTCACCCTCGAGCGAGGGGAGCGCGTCTTCGTTGTGGGGGGAAACGGGAGCGGCAAGTCAACGTTCATGAACCTGCTGTGCGGCCTCTACGTACCCGACGCCGGCACGGTCAGCGCTGACGGTCTCGCCGTGACCGACACGAACCGAGATGCCCTGCGCGAGCAGTTTGCCGCCGTGTTCACCGACTTCCACCTGTTCGACCGCTTCTACGGGCACGAAGATGTCGCCGCGGAAACGGTGAACCAGCACCTCACCGAGCTCTCCCTGGCGCACAAGGTCACCTATCGCGACGGCGCCTTCTCCACCCTCGACCTCTCGAGCGGCCAGCGAAAGCGCCTCGCGCTGGCGGCGGCGCTCGTCGACGACAAGCCGGTCTACCTGTTTGACGAATGGACGGCCGATCAAGATGCCGAGTTCCGCAAGCGCTTCTATGACGAGATCCTGCCCCGTCTTGCGGCACAAGGAAAGACCTGCGTGGTGGTGACGCACGACGACCGCTACTGGGACAAAGCCGACCGCGTCATCAAGCTCGACGGAGGGCGCATCGTCTCTGAGACACGCCCCGCGACCGCGACCGCCAGGCCGTAGAAGAGCGGTTTGCGACGGCGTGCGCAGACAGAGCGTCTCGTGAGGCGGCCTCACAGGCCCCTCAGAGGCAGGAGCGGCCTGGGTTGCGTAAGAATACACGCCGACGTTCCAGAATTCCAACCAGTTGAGGTAGACAGCGCATGGCCCTTCCATCTTCCCCGCACAGAGACGAGCTCGTCGACATGCTCTCGACCGGTGTGCATCCTGTAACCGTGTCCCCCGGCAACAAAGACGACTGGCGCGGCCTGAAGAAGCGCATCGAGATCGGCGTTGTCTGGGTACGATTCGTCGAGACGCACACAGAGCTCGGCTTCCATCTCGTGCCCGCGGAATGCGACTTCTCTGAGGCCGACTTCGAAGGCGAAGGGGGTCGCGTCCGTCTCGTCGGCACGCTGGTGCTCAACGACGTGCCCGTGCGCGGAATCGCCGAGGTCACGCTCCCCGAGCTCACGGGAACCGGTCGGCTCGAGGTGCGCGCGTAGACCACGGTCTGGAGGTTCCGCCCCGCGACCTGAATGCAGGAACCAGGCTCCTCCAGAGACAACTTCTCTCCTGCTGTGCCGGCAGTCCATTCCCACCTGCCAAGAGAGGCCTGAGATGAGCATCCACGACGACGAAGACACACGCACCTACCGCGTGCTGGTCAACCACGAAGAGCAGTACTCGCTCTGGCTCGAGTACAAGGACATCCCCAACGGGTGGCGCGACGCCGGCATGATTGGCAGCCGTCAGGCCTGCATGGCCTGGGTCGACGAGGTGTGGACCGACATGCGCCCCCTGAGCCTGCGCAAGCACATGGAAGAGACCGCCGAGGCCCGCAAGGCCCAGTATGAAGAGGCCAAGGCCGAGCTCGAGGCCATCCGCGCTGCCATCGCCCGCGAAGCCGCCGAGAGCAGCACGGCTGCCAGCCCCGAAACTGCAGAGGCAAGCGCCGGCTGACGGCGACGCCTCTCGGGAACGGGCGATTCGCGCAGACAGCTTCTCGCATCGTCTCCCCGTGAGCTCTGTGGTGTACATCTGCACCACAGAGCGTCTTCGCTTTTCCTCTCCGCAATGCGCCAGAACGCATGTGCACGAATTGACACGCGCCGTCCCACCGATCGGTGCAGTATGAGGCCGGTGTCTACTTGAACGCGGATTCGAAGCGCTACCCCCTCACCCACCCCCAGCTGCGCATCTGGAACACCGAGCAGCTCTGCCCAGGCAGCGGGGTGGCCAACCTCACCATGCAGGTGACGCTTGAGGGGACGCCAGACCTCGACGCACTCACCACCGCCATCCACGAGGCGGCGGCCGCGTTCGACTGCCTGTGGCTCCAGCTCGAACGTCCCGACGACGAGACAACGCCGCCCGTGCAGTACTTCACGAATCCTGCCACATTCGACCTCGAACGGGTGACGCTCGCCGCCGATGACCTCGAGGCATGGTGCGCTGCCCAGGCCGCACGTCCGCGCGAGCGCTTCGACACCCAGCTCTTCTCGTTCACCCTGCTCACCTGGCAAGACCACCACGGCTTCCTCTTCGTGGGCCATCACGCGGTGTGCGACGGCACCACCTGTGATCTGCTCATCGGCGACATCGTGCGCCGCTACGAGGCCCACCGCAGCGGGGTGGCCTGCCTCCCGGCCACGTTCGGGAGCTACCGCGACTTCATCGAGGCTGAGCAGGCCTACAAGGCGTCTGACGATTGCGCCCGCGACCGGGCCTTCTGGACCGCGCACCTGACGCCGCTGCCCGAGTCGCCCGTGCGCGCGCTGGGCAAGCCATCGTACGGCGACTACGCCGTACAGACCACCCGACGCACCCTCCCCGGCGGCCCTGTAAACGCCCTGATCACGCGCACCGACAAAACCACGGCATACCTCGTGGTGAAGGCTGCCCTCACCCTGGTGCTGCATCGATTCGCGCAGATGCGCCGCCTCGCGATCGCCTTCGTTGGACATGGGCGGTCGACACCTGCGCTGCGAGACACCGGCGGCATGATGGTAGGCACCTATGCCACCGCCTCCGAGATCGACCCCCAGCAGGGATTCGACGAGATGCTCGCCTCGACCGCACAACGCGTGCGCACAATCATACGAACGCACGGAGCCTACCCCATCGACATGCTGCTGCGCGAGATCAGTGCGGGCGGCGATCTCCTCGACGTATGCATCGCGGGCCACCCCGATCTGTTCGGCACCCACCACAATCAGCGCTACTATTCCCCTGGCCTGCAGCCAGAGGCGCTCGTGGTGCACGTGAACTTTGATCAGCCGAGAAAAGACGCGTCCGTCAACCTGATCTACCTCTGGCGACCAGCGCTCTTCACCGAAACAGAGATCACGCGCATCCACGAGACGCTCGTCCGCTTCATTGAACTCGCTGCAGCAAACCCACACGCGCCGGTCGCCACGTACCCCCTGCTCTCGCTGCAGGAACGCGACGGCGTGCTGCAATGGGGGATCGGCGCTACGACCTCTAAAGCGACCACCGAGCCAATCTCCGATCTGACCCGGGCGGGCAGATCGCTACCGACCTCACCCGACTCGCCAGCACTTCTGCACGCCGCATTCGAGCATCACGCCGACGCGACCCCACACGCCGTCGCGCTGATACGTGGCCATACGCATCTCACCTATGCCGATGTCGATCGCCGCGCCAACCGCATCGCGCACGCATTGCTGCGCGGTGGTCTCGCACCGGAGGAGCCGGTGGCCATCTGCCTTCCCCGTGGCGTAGACGCCTTCGTCGCCGCGCTCGGCGTGCTCAAGGCGGGCGGCGCGTTCGTG
The DNA here is from genome assembly GCA_010028905.1 of Pseudomonadota bacterium. NCBI lineage: Bacteria > Pseudomonadati > Pseudomonadota > Pseudomonadota bacterium. Next base: position 7,833 of record RGZZ01000222.1, read on the forward strand.
CCACTCAACCCCGAGCACCCTGCACAACGACGAGCAGCACAGATGCGGCTCGCCGGCGCGAGAACGCTCATCGACACCCACTTCATCGAGCGCCTGAGCGCCACGCTGCCCTCGGCCCGACCGTGCGTGCCGATACATCCGCTGCAGACCGCCTACATCATCTTCACCTCCGGCTCGACGGGTGAGCCCAAGGGCGCAAGCATCAGCCACAGCGCTGTGTGCAACAGCATCACAGGCGAGCGAGCGACACGGGGCCTGCGGGCAGCGCACTGTGTGCTGCAGGTGGCGGCACTGACCTTCGACGC
>RGZZ01000223.1 GCA_010028905.1 Pseudomonadota bacterium
GCCTGGCTTCTCCGGGCGTGCCGGTCACACCGTTCCAGGCCGTGGTGGGGTTCCACTCGAGCGTGGTCTCCGAGTGGGCGGCGTGCTGGCCGCCACCCAGCAGCGGGACCGTGGCGCTCTCGTGGGTGAAGGGCACGGTGGCGGCAGACCCGCCCGCAACGGCGAACCCTCCCTGAATCGACTTGTCGACCGAGCCCGTCGGCGGTGGGGCCTCGCCTGCGGTGTAGACATCGTAGAGCCCCACGCCCTCGAGGGGGTCTTCGTTCAGCATGCCGCCGATCTCGACCACGGCGTAATCGCCCACACGGAAGCTGCCCATCTTCGTGACCTGGCCCATGCGCTCGATGTGCGCATCCTTGGTGATGACGACGCGCACGGTGTTGCCCCCGGGCTGCTGCAGCACCACCAGGCGCTTCTCCGGGACGATCTTCACGATGCGACCGGACTTGCGCGGCATCGCGTGGGCGCACGCGATCAGTGAGAGGGCGCAGACAAGCGCGAGCGCCGCCGGCTTGAGGAGCGCGCGAAGCGCGGTGCGGGCCGAGAAGAACATCAACGGGCCTCCAGAGCGCGGATGCAGTACGCCTCTATTATAGGCGAACCTGCGCCCGAGCACCAGAGACCCGTCTCGAACGACCGTCGTGAAGGGTTCAGCTGCGCTCGCCCCTATTCGATCTTCGTGCCGCAGCTGACACAGAACTTTGCTCCCGGTGTGGCCGCGGTGTGACACGAGGGGCACTCGGCCTGCATCTTGTGGCCACAGTTCATGCAGAACTTTCCCCCCGCGGGGACCGCCGCCTGGCACGAGGGGCACGCAACCCCCGCAGGCGCGGCTGGTGCGGCCGGTGCGGGCGCTGCCGCGGGCGCGGGGGCGGCGGGTGCCGCCTGCTGCTGCGCGGCGTTGTTCGCATTCTGCATCATCTGGGGGATCATGGCGCCGAAGCCGATGCCCGCCCCCATGCCCATGCCCGCGCCGCCGGCCCCCTGGTTCTGGGCCATGTCGCGCATCGCCTGGGCTGCCTGGTACTGGGTATACTTGTTCATGTCGCCGAGCGCCCCCATGCGGGCGCGCTCCTTGAAGGCCTCCTGAACCTCGGGGGGCACCGAGATGTCTTGGATGAAGAAGTCGCGCAGCTCGATGCCGTACTTGCCGAAGTCGTCTTTCACCTTCAGCTTCATGGCTGCGGCCAGGGCCTCGAAGTTGGCGCGGATCTTGGCGTAGCTCTGGAAGCTCTCGCCGAACAGGTTGTTCAGATGCGTGCGAATGGAGCCCTTGAGGAACGAGTTCAGCTGGTCGGTGTCGTAGAACCCCTGGGTTCCCACGAGGGTGTTGATGAACAGCTGCGGGTCGTTCACCCGGATAGAGAAGCTGCCAAAGGCGCGCAGGCTCACCCAGCCGAGATCGGGGTCGGTGAGATCGATGGGCTGCGGCGTGCCCCACTTCAGGTCTTGGAAGACCTTCTGGTTGACGAAGTACACCTGGGCCTGGAAGGGGGTGGCGCCGCCCGACACGAGCTTGAGCAGCCCCGAGAGGATGGGCAGGTTCTGCGTCGTGAGGGTGTGCCGTCCCGCCCCGAACACGTCGAGGGCCCGGCCGTCTCTGAAGAACACCGCGCTCTGGGTCTCCTGCACCACGAGCTGGGCGCCCCACTTGATGTCGGCCGAGCCGCCCTCAGGCACGCAGTGCACGATCTCCTGACCGCTCGGATCTTGATAGCTTACAACGTCGAGAAGGATACCCATGCTTTTAGTTCACTCCCATCATCACGCGTGTGCGGTTGTCGAGCTTCTGGTCGAGCCCCTTGATGCCGCCCTCGATGCCGCGCAGGCGCTCGGCGAAGTCGGCAGACTGCTGCTCGGCGGCCGCGCCGAGAGCCGTGATGGCCTCGCCCGCGGCGGCGATGTCGGAGAGCATCGAGAGGTCGAACTCGTAGACCCGATCGAGCTCGGCCTCGTTGATGCGGATGGCGTCATAGAACCCGGAATACCCGTGGGTGGCGTGGCGGATGCGGTCGATGACCTTGTCGAAGACGTTGCGCACGCGATCGATGGCGGGCAGCTGCGCGAGGCCCCCGTGGGACATCAAGATGGAGCCCACGTCGCTCAGGCGGTCTCGCTCACGGGTGAGCGCGTCGGCCATGAAGGTGCGCTGGATCTGGTCGGCTTGACGCCGCTGCTCGCGATCCTTGTAGCCCGCGAAGCCCGGGATCTTGCGCATGAGGCGCTCGAGCCCCCCCTCTTCGCTTCGGATGTGCTGCCGCAGATCGTCCATTCGTGTCTCCTCTATGCTGGGGATTTGGACAGGGGACCGTGCGCTGACCGCATCATGTGATCCTTGCGGTCAGACCATGCGTATGACGTCTATTCGTCTGGAACGTTTCCCATCTCTGCGTCGTGGGCAGGCTCGAATCCTTCAGGCGTGATGCGGGTCACGACCGCGGCGAGGGGGAGGCCCAGGGCGATGCCGAGCGCGAGGCCGATGAGCGCGCGCGCGAGCGAGATGAGATACGGTGTGTGCGCGTGGGCAAACGTGTCGACCACGTCGACCTGACTGATGGCCGCGCACAGCACGAGAAGCCAGGTCCAGGCCTGTCCCCCGCGCTTCCAGAGCAGCCCGGCCAGCACGAACCAGGCGGGGTGCCCGAAGGCGAACTCCTTGAAGCGCGGCCGCACCACCAGGGTGGTCTCGAGGAAGTCGCGCACAACTCTCTCGTAGTCGCTGGCGGCGGCCGGTGAGGCGTTGCCGGTGCGCGCCACGTAGAACGCGCCAGCGGCCGCCAGGGCGCCAAACGCCAGCAGATGCCAGAAGGCCATGCGATGGTCGAGGAGGGCGCGCAGGGTCTCTCGTCGCGGCGCGAACCGCGTCATCCAGAGCAGCACGACAAGGGCGGGCGAGACCACCATGATGAGCTTGATTCCCCTGAACATGTGAACGCTCAGCATGAACGAGGTCTCCGACATGAAGCCCGCCATGTACACACCGCCCAGCAGGCTCACGGCCGTCACCAGCACCAGGGGGAGGGTGGCCGCGAGGAGCGCCCTGCCACCGGATGGCGCGCTCTCCGATTCGGCGCGCAGCATGGGCAGGCCGAACGCCAGGCCCAGCACCGAGAAGGCCTGGGCAGCGGCCAGCGCCAGCAGGGTCGACGCGAGAGAGCCGCGGTGCATCGCCGCGCAAGCCGCCGCGAGCAGCGGCAGGCCGCACAGCAGCGACCACACCATCGGCGCGGGCACGGCGACGAACAGCTCGAGGAAGAGGACGCCCGCGGCGGCGGTTCCGAGCGCCATGCCCACCAGCCACAGACCACCAGGGGCCAGGGCCGGAAACGGGCGGGCCCCGGAGAAGACGAAGCCGGAGCGCGCGAGGTCGTCGTGAAGGGCCTTGATGTAGTCGAGGTTGGTCTGGAGCAGGGTGCTGCCCGTCACGGGGGCTGCAAACGGACGCACGTAGAGCACGCGCATGTTGCGCTCGCGCGCCCCCAGGCGGTAGCGGTCGATGGCGTCGTCAGGGGTCATCTTGGCCTGCTGCAGCGGCGCCAGCGAGAAGACCCGCACGGTCTGGCTGCTCAGCTTGCGCCCCAGGGTCTGGCTGCCCTTCTGGGCGGCGTCGACCGTGGGGACCTCGATGTTGCCGAAGAGCAGCCGATGCTCGCGCATGGCGGTCTCGGTTGCCTCGAGGCTGTCAGGATAGCCGAGCACCTCATTGCTCACGCCCTCGAAGATGAGGCCGGCGGGGGAGGCTGTGTCGACCAGGGTCTTCACGAACGCCGCGATGTCGCTGTCGCCGAAGCGGCTGCGGTTCTGGGGGCGCAGGTACACCCGGAGCCCCTGCTTCTGGAGGGCCCGCAGGTCGGAACGACTGAATCCGAGACCGCTCGAGGCCAGGCTGTGCTCGCTCGTCGTGAGCTCGAGAACCACCGGATGACCCTCTGACGGCGAGGTGCGGTCGGCGGCCTCTGGCCATCGATGGGCGCGGTCTGGCCCCAGCACGAAGGGCAGGAACGTCTCGAGGTCGGACAGCACGCTGGCGTCGCTCACCACCACGTAGGTGCGCGCGGGGTCGGGACGTCGCGCGGTCAGGGGCAGGCCCGGCGCGCGGGCCCGCAGCTGGCGCGAGAAATCGGCCCCGCTCTGCACAGACGCCAGTCCAGTGGCGGTGAGCCGCTCGACCGTGGTCTCGGGGAGCGCCACGGCGGTCACGCCCGCGCTCTTCAGACGCGCCAGCGTGTCAGCGGGGTCGAGGCCCTCCGCCTGGCAGAAGTCGAGAAGGCCATAGGCGTCGATGAGGATGTCGAGGCTGCGCGCCTCGCGTTCCAGCCGAACGCGCGAAGCAAGGGCAAGGACGGCGCAGAGCGCACCGATGGCAATGAGGGTCCAGAGCAGACGGGCGCGAGGCAAGGGCGTCTACCGTGTGAAGCCGCGGGTGAGCAGCACCACCTGGGACATGGCGCGCACCCCTCGATGGTCGCTCGCCGGGGAGAGCACGAGATGGCACGGAGGGATGCGCTCACCGTCGCGAAGCTCCTTGCCCGCGGTGAGGTCGAGGAGACCTTCCGCGCCGACCCCCACCACCACGGCGCTGCCGCTGCGGACGACGAACTGCACGCCGAGATCGAGGCTCACGGTCTGGCCTTCCTGCAGGCTCGTCACCTGCCAGGAGTACAGGGTCTCCAGATAGCTGCGCGTGACGATGGGGTCGTCTTTCGAGCCTGGTTCGGCCGCGATGCTCGGCGTCGCCAGCAGGAGGAGCGCGGCCAGGGGCAGCCCCATCAGGAACATTCTCATGATTGCTTTCCTTCGGTATCGGCTTCGGCACCCGTGGGGGCGTCGTCTGAACGGGGAGGGTCACCCTTGCGCGACTTGCGGCGCCCCGCGTTGCGGGCCACGTCGATCTTCGGCCGCGTGGGCGGTTTCTGCGGGGGGGCTTCGACTGTCGCGGTGGTCTCGGCGAGGTCGAGTCGCGCTTGCGCGGCGGAAGGCTCGTGACCTTCGGTGAGGTCGCTTGCCTCGCGCTGGGTGAGGGTCTCGATGACGTCTGACACCGCGCCCGTGAGGGTCTCTCCACGCTCGAGGGCGGCTTCGTAGACGCGTCGCTTCTCCGCCGGATCCATGGGGGTGCCCGTGCGATAGAACCAGCGCGCGGCCTCTCCGGTGGCGCGCGTTCCGGCATAGGCGATGGAGCCCTTCACGCCGGGCCCCACGGCGGGCACGAACCCGATGAGCTGGCGCGAGATGGAGCGCCAGCCGAATGCCCCACCGATGACGGGGAGGAGCTCCTTCATCCGTTCGGTGACGTCCATCTCGCGCTCGTAGACGCTGGCCAGCTGCAGCACCATGCGCATCTGGTTCGAGGTGATGAAGATGGTTTCGGCGGTGACGCCCAGCAGGCCAACAACAGGGCCGATCCAGGGGATGCTGCTGGGAATGGCCGAGGCCATCGCGAGCAGCAGGTTCTGCCGTGCCACCCGATTGATGATGCGCGTCGCAACCAGCTCTCGGAAGGCCGGCATCTTGCGCGCCATCGCCAGCTCGTATCCCGCCAGGGGCTTGAGCACGGCCTCGAGCAGGGGCGTGGCCGCTTCGCCCTCGAGCGCGTCGACGAAGATGAACGCGCCGAGGCGCAGGTCGGCGGCGATGTCTGCGATCTCGCCGCGCAGCCACGGCTCGACCTCACCCACTCCGGCCCACACCGCGGTGACCTTCTTGGGGAGCGCCTCGTGCACGCGGTAGATGGTGTCGTCGAGGAGCTGATCGCGTCCCAGCAGCACGATCACGATCTGGCAGTCGTCGATGACATGCCAGTGATTGCGCTTCTCTTCTGGGGGAAGGGCGTGCAGCGACAGCGAGGGGAACGGCTCGTCATCGGCCACCCGATCGAGCGCAACCTGGCGTCGGAAGCGGCCGAGCAAGGCGGCGTCACCCGCCACCCCGATGCGAACAGGGGTCCGCGCAACCCGATCGATGTCGGAGGGAGAGAAGCGGGCCAGGTAGAGATTGGCAAGCAGGCGGATGGCGCGCGGGTTGCCGGGAAGGGGCATCGGTGACCTCTCGAGTGTGCACGGCACGTGCCGGCACCGGATGCGACGACGGCCGGAGCGTTCGTCCTGCGAGCGCCGGCCCGGGGCTCCGGAAGGCTGATGCCGTGCGGGGGATGGGAGCGTCGCGAGCGTCCCTTCTCTGCCTGTGCGGGTCTTGCCTGCCTGGGCGGTCTGGCGCTCGAGCGAATGCCGGTTGTGGGGAATGTCTTCGCGACTCTCTTGGTGGAGGGCTTCTAGTGAGGGAGGGGGGCGACCAAGGGGTGATTGACGATGTCGGGCCTTCGACGACCTGGCATCATCGGGTTCCTGGTGACACCCAACGGCGTGGGGTGTTGCGTTGTCCGGAGGCTTGTGCTATACTTGGCGCCGAAGTGCCGACGGGGTGGCCTGACCGCCACCGAGATGCGTCGGTGCTGTAAGTGCGGGCCGTGCGGGTGAGGTCCAATCCGCGACCGGCGCTGCCGGAATCGTGGCGACGTGGCCGAGTGGTCAGGCAACGGTCTGCAAAACCGTGTACAGCAGTTCGATTCTGCTCGTCGCCTCCAAAGAACTGGACGCGTAGCTCAGTTGGTTAGAGCACCACGTTGACATCGTGGGGGTCAGCGGTTCAAGTCCGTTCGCGTCCACCATCGCTTGAAGAGACCGCCAGCCGTCGGCTGGCGGTTTCGTCTTTCATGCCGCCGCACGACCCGCAGCACCACGGGCGTGGAGCGGTGCCCTCGATCATCGGGCCTGTCCTCCCCCGGCTCGCCCCTCCGACGTGAAGGAAGCCGGCAGACCGTGTCTTGAATCCCGGAAGGGGAGGAAGTAGCGAGCATCGTGGGCACTCTCCAGAGCGGCACCGTTCTACACGATCGGTATCGCATCGTGCGGGTCATCAGCAGCGGCGGCATGGGCGTGGTGTACGAGGCGCTCGACATGCAGGCTGGTGATGAGCCCTGCGCGGTGAAGCAGCTCATGGAGCTCGATGTCGACGACGCCTCTCGGCGCATCCTGCGGCGCAAGTTCGATGACGAGATGCGCTTCCTGTCGGCGCTCAGCCATCCGGGAATCCCGCGCTTCCGGAACCACTTCTCGGCCGATGACGGGCAGTTCATCGTGATGGAGCTCATCGATGGCGAGCCTCTCGATCTCGAGCTCGACAACGCGCAGAAGCATCGGCGCGGCATGCCCGCCGATCAGGTGGCCGACGACGCCCTCGCGGTGCTCGACATCCTCGTCTATCTCCACGGTCGCGTGCCGCCCGTTCTGCATCGCGACATCAAGCCGGCCAACATCGTTCGCGAGCGGGCGAGCGGTCGCATCAAGCTGCTCGACTTCGGCATCGCGCGCAGCCACAGCGGGCGCGCAACCACGCACACCCAGCTCGGAACGCTCTCGTATGCCCCTCTCGAGCAGATACAAGGACACGCCGAGCCGCGATCAGACATCTATGCGCTGGGGGTGACCATGCACCACCTGATCGGTGGCGTGGAGTCCCCCCCGCTCGCCGTGCCTCCCTTGCAGCGCGTGGCGCCTGAGGTCGACGCCGAGCTGGCGGCCATCGTCAATCGCGCGGTCGCTCCAGCGGCCATCGATCGCTTTGAGGACGCGGAAGCGATGCGGGTTGCGCTGGACGACTGGCGTCGGCGCGCCCTGCACGATCCGGGAGGGGCGACGCAGCCGATTCTGGTTCCTGGGGGAGGGGAGGCCCGACAGACCGTGTCTCTCCCCGCGCCCGACGCGACGCCCGGACGTCTCGTCGTGGGCGCCACAGCCGTGGGCGCGCTTACCCTGGGCCTTGCGCTCTATGCGCTGCAGCCACGCCCGGCGTCGGTCGCGCCAGGAACCACCGGGGCTTCGCCTGTCATACGCGCGCAAGCGGCACACGAGGTTGCGGTGCCCGCGTCGTCCGAACGGATCTTTCCCCAGGCCTCCCCGAACGCGCCAGCACCGGTGGCGACGCCGCTCGCTCCAACGCCATCCGCGGCGCACAGCAAGGGCGCATCTCCGTCGCCCGTGACGCGACCCAAGGCCACGCCTTCCCGTCGTGTCATCGTCGACGTTCCCGTCGCGCCGATTCGACCATCGGAGGCGCAACCCGTGGCGACG
>RGZZ01000224.1 GCA_010028905.1 Pseudomonadota bacterium
ACGCTCTTCGTCGGATGCATGATCTGCCACGGCGAGCTGGTGCGCAGCCGTCCCACCGCCGAACATCTCACCGCGTTCTACCTCATCCTCTCGGTGGGCGGCGCGCTGGGCGGAGCCATGGTGAGCCTGGGCGCCCCGCTGCTGTTCACCGGGCTCTGGGAGATGCAGCTCGGCACGCTGCTGGTTGCACTGCTGCTCGCGCTGGCGCTGCTGCTCGACCGGGGATCATGGGTGCATCAGGCGCAACTCGCCACGCCCGCGATGCTACTGATGGCCGCGTTGATTGCGGCTTTCGGGGGATACGGCCTGCGCACCCAGCCCGACCTGCGCGCGGCGCTCGCGACGTGGCTCGGGGGAATCTTCGGAGGAACAGCGCTCTGCGCCGTCGTCGTGCTCTGGATATCGACCCAGCGAAGGCTTGGGCTGCACCAGCGACGTCGTCAGGGCGTCTTGATCGCGCTCTCGCTGCTCGTCTCGAGCTTCGCCGCCTCGCTCTGGCTCACCGCGAACCCGTTTGCGTGGGCCCGTGTGACGTACGCGCGGCGCAACTTCTACGGCATGGTGCGGGTGCTCGATCTCGACAACCTGCGCGTGCTCGCCCACGGCAGCACCTTCCACGGCTGGCAGCGCAAAGACGCGCCCCAGGTCACCACGAGCTACTACGCGCCGGGCACCGGTCTCGACACCACCCTGCGGGCCGTGCAGGCCCTGCATCCGCGCGTGCGCGTGGCCGCGGTGGGGCTGGGAACCGGGCAGATCGCAGCCTACCTCCGTCCAGAAGATCGCGCCACATTCTACGAGATCGACGACCACATCATCGATGTGGCCGCGGGTCCGCGCCCCCTGTTCACCTACGTCCGCGACAGCCGAGGACAGGTGACCACGGTTGCGGGCGACGGCCGGCTTTCGCTCGAGCGCGAGCAGACGCGCTTCGATGTGGTGGTGCTCGATGCGTTCAGCAGCGACAGCATTCCGCTTCACCTGCTCACCCGCGAGGCCTTCGACGTGTATGCCCGCCATCTCGAGCCCAACGGCGTGATCGCGGTGCACATCAGCAACCGCTACTTCGATCTCGCGCCCCAGGTGCGACGACAGCTCACCGATCTGGGAATGACGCCTGCCCTGCTCTACGCGCCGAGCCGCGACGAGGCGCACACCCCCGCGCAGTGGGTTGTGGGAAGCCGAGACGCGACCTTCACCGCGCGACCTGACGTGCGCGCCGCAACCACCGCGCCCGGCAGCGGGGCCGCACTGCCCACGCCATGGACCGACCGCTTCAGCAACATGTGGAGCGCCCTGCGGAACTGAGCCACGCGACACCTCCCCAGATCGAGGATGACATCCGCGCGTTCCCGCACGCCCTCACTCAGCCGCAGCGTTCCCCAGCAGGAACGCCTCGAGCGCGGCGTCAGCCTTGCGGCGCAGCGCCGCGCGCACGGGAGGAAGCCACCCCAGAACGAGCATCGACGGCCCCAGCGCCATCACGGTCCAGCGCCATAGATCGAAGCGATCGACGTGGCGAACGATGAGGCCATCGCGAAAGGTGAAGGTGGCATCGATGCGGTTGAGCACCTTGCGCCGGGTGAGACTGTAGGTGTAGGTGGCGTCCCAGTGCGCCCGGCCCGAGTTGTCGTCGGCCTCGATGTCGCGAAACGTCACCTCGAGATCGCGACCGCGCGCAATCAGCATGCGCCACATCCCCGTGGCCCGCGGACCCCGCAGATCGGGGAACACCGGATCACTGAAATGCACATCCGGATGGTAGCAGGCCGCCATACCGTCAGCGTCACGGCGCTGAAAGGCGAGATAGAAGCGCTCGATGAGCGCGGCGTTGGGATGGGACATCACAGGCCTCCGTTCAAGCAATCGTTGCATACAGACTGAAGCCGACGCGCAGCGGTGAACAGGCTCATCCCGAGAGCCCCAGCATCGGCGCCGCAAACAGGCGCCGTTCCATCTCGCGCACATCGGGGCTCACCTGGGGGCGGAAGTCCATGACGCCGAGCACATCGCGCTCGAGGTCGAGCCCTGGGGCCACCTCGACGAGCGTGACCCCGTGCGCGGTGAGGCGGAAGACCGCGCGCTCGGTGACGTACCACACCTCTTGGCCGCGCTCGTTGGCGTAGCGCCCGCTGAACGTGACCTGGCCCACGCGCGGCACGGCCTTGCGCCCCGTGCCCTCGGCGTCGATGATCAGGCGACCGTCAGACACCCGCATCTTCGCGCCCGCGACAAGGGTGCCCATGAAGCAGACGAACCGCGCGTTCTGGCTGATGTTGATGAAACCGCCGCTGCCCGCGAGGCGCGTGCCGAAGCGGCTCACGTTCACGTTGCCCTCGCCGTCGAGCTCGGCCAGGCCGAGAAAGGCCTGGTCAACCCCACCGCCATCGTAGAAATCGAACTGGCTCGGCTGTGAAACGATGGCCGATGGACCCGCCACCGCGCCGAACGACAGGCCGCCCGCCGGCACGCCACCGATGCCGCCGGGTTCCACCGTGAGCGTCACCGAATCGAAGATGCCCTCCTCGTATGCCACCGACGCCACGCCCTCAGGCATGCCGATGCCGAGGTTCACCACCGATCCGGCCCGAAGCAGCTGGGCTCCGCGGCGCCCGATGATCTTGCGCTCATCGAGCGGCATGGCGGCGATCTCTGACCCCGCGTCGCCACCCACGTACGCGGGGTTGAACGGCTCGGCGAACGTCTGGTGATGGTGCTCCGGCGCGGCCGCCACGACCGCGTCGACGAGAATGCCCGGGATCTGCACCATCTGCGGATGCAGCGTGCCGCACCGCACCCGTCGCTCGACCTGCACGATGACGATTCCCCCGCTGTTGCGCACCGCCTGGGCGATGGCCAGCGATTCGAGGCTCAGCGCCTCGCGCTCCATGGTGATGTTGCCGTCGTCGTCGGCGCTGGTGCCCCGCAGCAGCGCCACCGTGACAGGAAAGGTCTTGTAGAGCAGCCAGGTCTGCCCATCGATCTCGATGCGCTGCACCAGTGGCTCGGTGGTGCGCGCGTTGATGCGCCCCCCGTCAAGGCGCGGATCGACGAAGGTGTGCAGCCCCACATGGGTCACGAGGCCCGGCTTCTTCGCGGCGATATCACGGAACAGCTGCGAGATAACCCCCTGAGGGAGGTTGTACGCCTCGATTCGGTTCTCGACCGCCATGCGTCCGAGCGCAGGGGCCAGCCCCCAATGCCCACCCACAACGCGCTTGATGAGACCCTCGTGGGCGAAGTGATTGAGCCCGCGGGTCTTGCCATCACCCTGGCCCGCCGCGAACACCAGGGTGAGATCGCGCGGCGTGGCGGTTTCGGTGAATCGCTGCTCGAGGGCGATGGCGAGCTCTTCAGGGAAACCGATGCCCACGAAACCTCCCGTGGCGATGGTGGCGCCATCGGGAATCAGGTTCACGGCCTCGCGGGGCGACATGACAAGCCCTGATCTCATGCGAACCTCCACGATGATTGCGCCGCGGGCGCACAAACGTTGCCTGATGCGCAGCGCGAGAAGAATTCCGCGACGGCACGGCTGCGCCTTCGAGGGCTGCTCGGCGAGCGGTGCCTGCACTGTGAGGTATACCGCATCTGACTGCCAAGCCCTCCGCGGGAATGGGAACGGCAACGGGAAGGGGGATGTGGATTCCCCTGCCACAGGCGTCGGGAGGCCGTTGGCAAGAAACGGGCCTGTGGGGGGCGAAGGCCTCGTTCATGCCCCCCCACGCCCTGCGCCATCGCGATTTCCGCCTCATCTGGATGGGCAACACCCTGTCGATGATCGGCACCCAGATGCGCATCGTCGCCATCACCTGGCAGCTCTACCACCTCACGCACTCGGCCCTCAGCCTCGGCTTCGTCGGACTGACGCGCTTCATCCCCCTCGCGCTGCTCGTGCTGCCCGCGGGCCTGGTGGCCGATCGCGTCGACCGTCGCAAGGTGCTGCTCGTCACCCAGACGGTGATGATGCTGGCCTCCGTGGCCCTGTATGCTCTGACCGTGATGGGATGGGTGACTCCGATGCACATCTACGCGCTTCTCTCGATCTCAGCCGCGGCGGCCACCTTCGATCTGCCTGCCCGCCAGGCCATCATCCCCTCGCTGGTGCCGCGCGAGGCACTCACCCAGGCCCTGAGCCTCAACATCACGGGGTTCAATGTAGCCGCCGTGGCCGGCCCGAGCCTGGGCGGACTCATTCTGGCACAAGGTGGACCGGCCACGGTCTACGCCCTCGACGCGGTGTCATTCGTGGCGATGCTCGCGGCGGTCATCGTGATGCAGCACCGCCACGTCCCCGAGCCTCGAAGCGCGGACGCCTCGGTGATGACCGAGGCGCTCGAGGGGCTGCGCTTCGTCTGGGGGAACCGCCTCATCCTCTCGAGCATGCTGCTCGACTTCGTGGCCATGTTCTTCGGAGCCGCCACCACCCTGCTCCCCATCTTTGCCGATGCCATCGTGCACGTCGACGCCCGTGGACTGGGCCTGCTCTATGCCGCGCCCGCCGTCGGCTCTGTGGCGATGGGGCTGGTGACTTCGTCGCGGACCGACATGGGACGCCAGGGTACGGTGCTGCTGGTGTCTGTGGTGGTATACGGCCTGGCCACCGCGGCGTTCGGGCTCTCGGGGAACTTCTGGCTCTCGCTCGTGCTGCTCGCGGTGACGGGGGCGGCCGATACGGTGTCGGCGTTGATTCGCAACACCATCCGCCAGCTCAACACCCCCGACGCGCTGCGGGGACGCATGACCGCAGTCAACTCGCTGTTCTTCATCGGCGGACCACAGCTGGGTGAGGTGGAAGCCGGCTTCGCCGCGCAGATGATGGGCGTGGCCCCCTCGGTGGTGTTCGGAGGACTGGCCTGCGCCGTCTGCGTGTGCGCGGTGGCGTGGCGGGTCCCCGAGCTGCGCCGCTACGATCGGTGAGCGCGGGGGCGCGAGCGGGGGCGAGTCCCCAAGTCTGCGCAACACCCGCGGCGGCGCCCCCAACCTCTGCGCAACACCCGCGGCGGCGCCCTTCCCCAAGCAATGATCCCTGATTGTGGGATCAAAGGTCAATTTGATCCCACAATCAGGGATCACAAGCCCCTTTGATCCCCGATCCAGGGATCAACATTGATGCCGGCTCCCCCCACGAACATCCGCGCAGGCAGGTCATCCGCAGATTCATCGCATCCACACCTGTGCATCACGCACCTGACGCATCAGGCGATGCTCGAAGAAATCAGAGCGCCACAGAACCTCGTTGGGAAAGCGGATCTCTGGCGTTCCCAGCCCTGAGGCCCGGCGCGCATCGGCATCGATGCGCTCTGCGCGGAACCCGCCGTCGAGCTCGACGTGCATCCACCGCGCCGCTTGCCCGGCAACACGATAGCGACAGAGGAAGTCGGGCCGATAGCGGCGCGATTGGGCGACCACGCCAAGGCTGACCTGCCCGAAGACGACCAGTTCCTCATCGCTGCAGCGCACGATGAGCGCGGGACGCACGTGATGCCCTGTATAGACGAAGGCGCCCTCACGCGCAACGACCAGTTGCTCTGAGGCCAGTGCCAGTGGACTCGTCCAGACCAGCTGCCCACCGCTGGCTGCGATATGGTGCGCGCATAGCAGCTCAGTGGCACGGTCACGGGGAAATGCGTCGAGGAAGTGGCGATAGACGCCCTCTCCCATCAATGTTCTGGCCTCGTGATGAAGCGTATGCGACAGATCGGTGAGTGCGAGCATGTGCTCGAGCGATCCCTCGGGCTTGCAAACAGATGCGTCCACCGCCACGGGTGTCGATTGTGCGCTGTTCGTCGAAAGGTCCGCGTCGAGAGAGACCAGGGTGGCGAGGTGCTCCGGACGCGCAACTCCGAGGACCGAGGCCAGTGCAGGCAGGTGCTGGGACGGCACAGGCCGCGCACCGCTCTCCCACCTGGCCACCGCACCTCTTGGGAGGCCAATAGCATTGCCGAGCTCATCTTGCGTGAGCTTACGGTGCTTGCGCAGGCGTCGAAGCGTGTTGACCAGTGGGCTGAGCATGCCTACACGGTACAGAACACGCGCTCCCATGACCACTTCCATAAAGTGAACACGGTGTGAACATCGCTCGATTGTAAAGGCCTCCATGCACTGCTCCCCACGACGCTCACGACGCTCACGACGCCAACGACGCCAACGACGCTCACGGCGCTCACGACGCCAACGACGCTCACGGCGCCCCAAATTCATTAGAAGCCCAAATGGGCTTATACCGCCGCGTAGAAGCCCAATTCGGCTAATATCATGATGGCGCGGGGGCTGTCACGACGGGAGCGGGCACAGCGCCGCACTGTGCACCAGGGTCGAGGCGCACATATGCGGCAAGACTCCGCCGTGTGGAGATTTTCGAGCGCGTCAGACCACCTTCGGGACTAAATTGTCGAAGGTGCGAACCCAACGTTTGGGATCAAATCAAACTCTGTATCCGAATCTTGGGATCAGCGCACACATTGATCCCCAAATTTGGGATCAAAACCCTGAGGGGGAGGCCGTCGACCTACGACCGCGCCGCCCAACCAGCCACCGCGATACCACCTACGACCGCGCCGCCCAACCAGCCACCGCGATACCACCTACGACCGCGCCGCCCAACCAGCGATACCACCAAAGACCGCGCCGCCCGACCAACGACCGCGCCGACCCCTAGCCGCGCGACACCCGCCCCGAGTCTGCGCCTCGCTCGAGGCGCAGCGTGCAGATGGCGTGCGGGGCCAGCGTGAAGGGCCATCCGCAGTCGGTGGCAGCGATTGCCGCCCCATTCACATTGCCGTCGACATCACACGGGGACACGCACCACCCCTCCCCGAGCGACGCGCTCAGGCGCAGGCACGAGGTGGCCCAGACATCGGATGGATTGAAGCAACGCACCAACATGGCCACGCGAGACATCTCAGCTCCAGACCCACCAGCCTGCGCCTCCGACCCTACCAGCAGCGCTGCAACACCAGGCTGAGACCCCGTTCCACCTGACAACGCCGAAGCGCCAGCCTGCGCCTGCGACCCAACCGCCAGCGCCGCAGCATCTCCCGTAATCGCGCTCAGGTCACAGACGCGCAGCGCGCTCAGCACGATGGGGTCACCGTCGAGCGAGAGCAGGCCTTCCGCGGCGATGCCCGACGCAGCGCGCTCGGCGCGGGGGCGAGGCCACGACTCCTGTCCCCACGGCACCGCCGGGTTCGGATCGACGCTTGCGAACGGCACGGCGAAGTCTCGCGACAAGGCGAACAGCTCAGCGGCCCCGCAGGGCTGCGCCAGGGGTGCGATGGCCAGGGTGAAGTGGTGGGTGCCGAGGCACTGTGCATCCGGCGTGGCAATCTTGGGGCCCGCCTGGCACCGACGTGCCGGTACGTCGGCCCGCGACAGCCACCCGACGCAACGCAGCAAGGTGAGCGCCAGATGAGCAGGACGCTCGCCACTTCCCGTAACGACCTCGTACTCCGGCAGCCCGCGCGCCAGCACCGCAAGGCCCCCGTCACCCTCTTCTCCCTCGGGGACGTAGACCACCCCCCGCTGCGGGTGGGTGGTCGTCGGGTCTTCAATCCACCCCTCGCCGTGAGGCACCGTCACGGGGCGGCGCACGAGATCGAAGGCGCTCTCCCCCCACGACGCAACGGGCTCAACACGCAGCGGGAATCGCATGCGCAGCCGATGATCGCGCGCACGGTTGTCGACCGTGACACGCAGCTCGACCCGATCTGCCCCCGCTCGGAGCCCCACCTCGATCCCAACCGCGCACGACACGGTCTTGCGGCTGCGACGAAGACGATCTGACGTGAGCCCCTGCGGAAGGCGCATCTTCCCCGATATCGTGAATGCGGCCTCGAGCGGTCCCCAGCGGGTGACCGTGATGACGGGACGCTCTATCAGTCCCGTCACGACGTGCCCATCCCGCGACGGTCCGAAGTTGTAGGTGTCACCCGCGTCGTCCTGGCTCTCGAGGAGACCGAGACCGCTCCACACACGACCCGAAGCCAGGTGGGTCAGCGCGAGAGTGCCATCTGCCATGCCCTCGACACGCAACACGCCATTCTCCAGAATGGGTTGCCCGCCGACCTCGCACGCACGCACCTCATCCGCGCCCCCAGGCCCGCCGACCTCGCC
>RGZZ01000225.1 GCA_010028905.1 Pseudomonadota bacterium
CGCCGGGAGCGAGCGTGTGTCTGTCGGGGCGACTTCCCGGCGGTGCCTGCGGCGGATTTCCATCGTAGGGGAATCCCGCGTCCACCGCCGCCTTGAACCCGCCCGTCAGGGCGGCGGCGCTGTAGTCACGGCCGAGGAGGTACTGCGCCACACGGACGCTCGAGTGCTCGCCGTGTCAGGAGCAGTAGACGATGAGCGTCTTGTTTCGGGGCAGCTCGCCCAGGCGCGTGCGCAGGTCGGCGTACATCATCGAGATGGCGCCCCGGAGATGGCCTTGTTCGAAGACCTTGGGGTGACGCGCGTCAACCAGCACCGCCTGTCCTTCGGTGACTGCCTTGAGCGCGCTGGCCGCGTCGATGCGAGGGACCATGTCCCAGCGCACCCCTCCGCTGCTGAGGGGGTTGAGTCGCAGCGTGAGCCCCATCGCAATGACCAGCAGCAGGGTAAGGCGAGCGATCGATCGCAGGCCGGACCCCCAGCGAAGCGTTGCAAGCGCGAGGCCGAGCATGAGAAGAATCGCAATGTAGTGGTGGCGCATGCCAGGCCGTCTTTCTCGGGAAGGTTGCAGGCGCCGGGGAGACGCGTCGCGCTCTCGGTCTGCTGCGCGCGCTTCTTCGGTCTGCCGCCGGCCCTTCCTTCCCGAGGGGTGCGAGGAGCGGTGCGCGCTGCGGAGAAGTCTTGGGGGCTTCAACACGCCTCGGAGGTATGTCAATGACCCTCGTCAGCCGTTCCACCACAGCCCGTCCCGCTCTCATCGCCGCCGCTCAGGCCGCGCGCGAGTCCGCGTTCCGCCTCGCCGCTGTGCGAGCCGAGCAGCGCAACGCCGCGCTGCAGGCCATGGCGGGCGGGCTGCGCGAGCGTGTGAGCGGCATCGTCGAGGCCAACGTTCTTGACGTTGAGGCCGCACGAGCCGCCGGAGCCTCTGCAGCCATCATCGATCGGCTCACGCTCGATCCCGCGCGCGTCGAGGCCATGGCCCGCGCCCTCGAGGAGGTGGCCCAGCTGGGCGATCCGCTGGGGGAGGGAGAGACATGGGTGCGCCCCAACGGCTTGCGCATCACCAAGGTGCGGGTGCCGCTGGGCGTGATCGCCATCATCTACGAGGGGCGGCCGAACGTGACCGTGGAGGCCGCTTCACTGGCGTTCAAGGCGGGCAACGCGGTTCTGCTGCGTGGGTCTTCGAGCGCGCTGCAGTCGAACCGCGTGCTCGCTGATGTGATGCGCGCGGCGCTCGAGAAGGTGGGGCTGCCGGCCGGCTGCGTCACGCTCATCGACGACATGGATCGCGACGTCATCGACGAGATGTGCCGCATGAACGGGTTTATCGATGTGGTGATCCCGCGCGGGGGAGAAGCG
Source organism: Pseudomonadota bacterium (assembly GCA_010028905.1). Lineage (NCBI taxonomy): Bacteria > Pseudomonadati > Pseudomonadota > Pseudomonadota bacterium. The sequence continues at coordinate 1,357 of RGZZ01000225.1, forward strand.
CTGATTCAGCGGGTGGTGAACAACGCCACCGTGCCGGTCATCGAGACGGGGGTGGGCAACTGCCACGTCTACATCGACGTCGACGCCGATCTCGAAAAGGCCGAGAAGATCGTTGTGAATGCAAAGACCCAGCGCACGGGGGTCTGCAACGCCGCCGAGTCGCTTCTTGTGCATCGCGCGGTGGGCGAGCGGGCGCTTCCTCGAATCGGAGAGGCGCTGCGCAGCCGTGGCGTGGAGATCTTCGGATGTGACGCAACCCAGCGCCTGCTTCCCTGGGCGTCGGTGGCCACCGATGACGACTGGGGGCGCGAGTACCTCGATCTCAAGATCTCGTGCAAGGTGGTCGACTCGCTCGACGAGGCCATCTCCCATATCAACACCCACGGCACGAAGCATAGCGAGGCCATCGTCACCGAGAGCTACACTGCGAGCCGTCGCTTCACCGCCGCGGTCGACGCCGCCGCGGTGTACGTCAACGCCAGCACCCGCTTCACCGACGGGGGCGAGTTCGGCTTCGGGGGCGAGATGGGCATCTCGACGCAGAAGATGCACGCCCGCGGCCCGATGGGGCTGCGCGAGCTCACCACGTGCAAGTACATCTGCATGGGCGATGGACACGTGCGCCAGGCCTGACGGTGAAACCGGACTACACGCTCATCGAGCGTTTCGTCGATGGTCCAGAGGCCCTCTTCGATGCGCTGGTCGGTGGCATCGACTGGGATCGACGCATCGCCGCGCGACTGACGGCGAGCTTCGGTCGCCCCTACGACTATGCCGGGCTCACCTATGCGGCGTGCCCCATGCCTGTGTGGCTGCAGCGCCTTTGCGAGGGCATCGAGCTGCGGCTGGGGTTCCGACCGGACAACTGCCTGGTGAACTACTATCTCGACGGGGCATCGAAGATGGGGTATCACGCCGACGACATCACCGAGCTGGCCGATGACACCGGCGTGGCCATCGTCTCGCTCGGCGGGGTTCGTCCCCTGAAGTTCCGCCGCATCGGTGACATCGAGATGCGGCACGAGCTCTGCCAGCCCGCCGGTTCGCTGCTCTACCTGCCCCAGGACGTGCATCGCGCGTGGGTGCACGCCATTCCGCGCCAGAAGAGCGCGGCGCCACGCATCAGCCTCACCTTTCGCAAGCTGCGAGAGCAAGTGCTGATGCGCGGCTGAGCAATCGGCTCACGCGGTGGCGACGTGGGTCACTGGTGAACCGAGCCCTGGGCGCCGTACTGGGTCTGCCAGGTGGCCGTGGCCTCGGTGAATCGCACGAGCTGCACCGCACCCTGATCTCGCAGCGACACGAGGGTGTCGAGCTGGGGCACGATGGTGTTGTCGATGTAGCCCGCTGTGGTCATGTCGCTCTGGTTGAAGACATACCCGGCGGTCCACATCAGCGACGGCGACAGGGTGCCGTTGCTCATCAGGGTGAGCAGGTCGGAGATCTTCGAGATGTCGTTGTCCCACGTTCCGAAGCTTGCGATTGCGCCGTTCGGATCGTCGGTGAAGTAGCTGCTGGCCGACGCGGGGCGCCACATCCCGCTGACCACTGCGTCGCTCATGTGGTTCGAGGAGCCGGCGCCCATGAGCAGGTTCGGGGTGAACGTGTACTGGGGGTACCTGCTTCCCTGAAGGCCACCGATGAACTTGGGCCAGTTCTGGTAGTGTGCATCGGTGGGCGAGTAGATGTGGCCCCCCACCACTGGCGCGGGGGTCACGCCGCACTGGGTGATGAGGTAGGCCACGTCGGCGTAGTTGTAGCCGTCTGCTTCGTGCGAGTGCGGGTCGATCTCGGCGCCCGAGGTGTCGTGCAGCCACTGCACCACGTTCATGCCGCCGGTGCTCGCCAGGAGCGTTGCGTCGGCCTGCTGCACCTCGTAGGTCTTGCACGCTTCGAGGAAGTTGTAGTCGCTCTGCCAGTTCCACGACAGGTTGCGCGCGTGCATGGCGTTGGCGAACGCGATGATGGCGTTGCGGAACGTGATGTACGACGCCTTGTCTGTGGAGAAGTCTGGTGTGGCGGGGTGATGCTTGTCTTCGCAGTGGGTGTAGATGGCGACGTACAGCGGACTTGCGAGGCTTCCCGTGAAGCTTGTGCCGCCGGACGTGGGGCTGGGCGTGGGAGAGCTGACAGGGGGCAATGTGGTTGTCCCCCCGAGGGTGAGCGAGGTGCTCAGGGGAGTAGACGTGGCGACGGGTGAGGTAGCGTCGGTGGTGAGGGCGGAGGGCGTGCTGCTCGGCCCGCTCGACGCTCCGCCTCCTCCTCCGGCGCCGCAACCGTTGAGCGCAAGGGTGAGCAGGCAGCAGATCAAGAGCGTGAGCAGGGTTCGCATGGCAGGGTCCTTCACTTTCGCAGAGTTTCTTTCTGCCCAGAGTGACCCGCGCCATCGCGGTGCATTACAGCTCTTTGGGTGCTACCTCGCTGGTCCCGTGATGCCCATCACGGGCTGCAATTGGCGTCGCACGGCATCGGCGCCGATGACGACAAGCCACGCCTCACCGTCGTTGACGCCGAAGCTCAGCAGCAGCTCGTCTGCGCCCAGCCCCTTCGCCGGGCCGGCCACGAGTCCGGCGCAGAACTCGATGCCGACGTGGCGGAAGTAGAAGGCTTCGGTGACCGCGCGCACGCGGAACGTCTCATCGAGATGAACGAAACGGTGAAGATACACACGGCTCGAGGCGTTGCTGTCGCGGTATGAAACCTCGTGGGTCACGCACAGCCACCCCGTGTCGAAGGGAACCAGGCCGCTGCTCCCGCGTTGGTTCTCGAGCGCGACGTCACAGTCGTGCCGTCGCCATTCTCCGCACTGGCGGGTTTTCTCATTCCATCGAAGAACGACGGTGGGGTCGGTGAGGTACACGAACCCCAGCCCGTCGGCGTCGACGAACGGCATCCAGTTCTTCTGATGCAGGTGGTTCTCGTGGCCTTGCGTTGTGAGCTTCTCCACGCGCCCGTCGTCGGCCAGATCGAGAACGGCGATGCGACGGCGCCACTCGCCGTGGCGATCGACCACCACGCAGGTGGCGCGCAGGCGGCCATCGTGCGCGATGACGCGCACGTCCTCGAGGCCCACGACATTCGGCGCCTCGGTGGTGTCGAGGCTGTAGGGCGAGTCATCGATGATCTCGCGCACGTTGCTCAATGCCAGATGGGCATCGAGGCAGACCAGACGGTTGGTGGTGCGGATCACGCCGTCGTAGGAGGTATAGCGTCCGTTCTCCTGCACGTAGTTCACGCCTCGCACGACGCACCAGATCTCCGTGTCACGGGTTGTGAGCGACGGGTTGCAGGGGTGGTACCCGAGAGGGAGGGGCGGGCTCAGCGGCACGAAGCGCACCGTCCCGAACAGGGCGTCGCACGCTCGTGCGTACCACCGCCAGTTGGCGCGCGCGAGCTGGCGCCGGTCGGTGGGCGCGTTGCGGGCGAGCATCAGCTCGGCGTTGAACATGCGTCCGCGGGCCTTTCTCTCTGGGAGCGAAGAGTACCAGCCGCTGATGCTCATCAGCATCTTGAACCCCGTGCGATAGACGGACTCGTCGACGAACAGCAGGTCATCCGGGATGGCCATGCCCAGCCCGACCTCTGCCAGCATGGCGCATGTCTCGTGTCTCCCGTTCAAGCGGTGGTGATCGGCCAGGGCATACAACGGCTCGGCCCGCGTGGGACGCATGTCGTAGGCCTCGAGACAGCTCATCATGAAGCGCGCGCGATCGTTCAGAGCGAGGTGACAGAAGGCCACCATGTAGCGGCTGTACCACATCTCCTGATCCCACCCCCCGAGTGAGATGCGCTGTTCGTACGTGGCGATGGCCTCGGCGTGTCGGCCCATCTCGCGCAGGGTCTGGCCAAGGTAGAAGAGGGTCCGGGTGTCTGTGGGGTTCTGCTCGTGTGCGCGGCGCAGCAGGTCCAGGTCGCGCTCGTGCTTGACGGCGTGGCTGCTGCCGCAGCTGTGGTCGAACATGTGGGCGCCTTCGAGGCGGGTTCTCTCGGTGTCGACTGCGAGGTATTCGTGGGTCGCGCCCACGTAGCGCGCGTCGAGCGTGCGCTTCAAGATTCGTATGTTCCAGTAGGTGAAGCCCCCTTGCGTGGTCTGGCGCACGAGGTAAGCCTCGGCGTTGAGCGTCTCGCGCCATTGCGAATCGGTGACCACCAGCTCCATGTCGGCGTCGATGAACAACATGGCGTCGAAGGCCAGGGGGGAGCGTCGGCAGCGCTCGAGGGCTTCGTTTCGCGCCTGTGCGAAGTCTATGAACGCATATTCGTGAATCTCGCCAGCGATGCCGGCCTCGTCGAAGACGCCGCGAACGCGCGCAAGGGTATCGTCGGTCGATCCGGTGTCGCAGATGACATAGCAGGCCACATGCGGCAAGGTAGAGCGCAGGCATCGCTCGATGATGGCGCTCTCATTGCGGACGATCATGTTCAGGCAGAGCTTCATGCGGGAGGTGTTCTCTTCGACGAGCGGGGGGTCCCCCTCGTCTGTGTGCGGGGTGCGCGTGGGGACCGGTCTCGGGCGTGAGCGCCCGGTTCTCGACAGCCTGTCTGGCGTGCATGCGGCAGGAATTCAGGCGGGGTGGGGGAACCGGTGCGAGATCAGGAATCCAGCCGAGAAAGGTACGTCATGGACCGAAGAGAGTTCATTCAGTCTGCCGGCCTGGTGAGCGTTGCCCTCCTCACGGGTTGCGGTGGTGGCGGGAGCGCACCCAGCGGCTCTCCCCTGTCTGTCGATCTGAACACAGGCAGCACCCCGGTGACCGCCCTGTTGAAGGTGAACTTCGATGTGCCGACGGTGGCGAAGAGCGTGATTCCGGATGGCACCACGACGCTGCGCTTGCAGGGCTACGACAAGAACGGCAACACGGTGTACGGACCCACCGAGGTCCCTGCGCCCGCCGACAACCTGCTCGTGGTCGAGGTCCCCGTCTCCATGACCACCTTTCAGATCACGGGCCTCGCATCCGCCGTCCCCGTTTAGCGTGCTTCCCGCGAAGCACCCTATGAATTGCAGCAGCGGCCCAGCGGCCTCGACATCTTTCAGCGCCCGCCAGGGCGCAGGTCGTCTCGCCTTTTCGACCGTCCTCGTCAGTGACACCGACACCAAGGAGCACGCACAGATCCCATGAGCCTTGAAATCACGTCTTTCTTCGTCATCAGCACCAATTTCGAAACCGCCGACAATCCCCATAGCCCGGTGATCAATGTCAACCTCGGCCAGGGGGGCGATATCAACGGTTCGAGCCCGAACATCGTGGGGCCAACAGGGCCTACGGGGCCCGAGGGCGTCGCTGGGGAGATGGGGGCTGACGGTCCTCAGGGACCGACCGGCCCCGAGGGAAGCCCAGGACCCACCGGCCCGAGCGGTTCGCAGGGACATCGGAAACATCGGATCCCCCGGCCCGACGGGGCCCGCCGGAGCAACCGGGCCGACGGGACCTTACCAGGCGGTCGGCAAGCAGCGCGTTGCTTCTTCAGTGCCGTTGGAAACCAACCGGATCGGACCCTATGAGACTGCGCAGCTTGTCTTCTTCGGACCGACGGGTCCCGCAGGGCCGCAAGGCATGAACGGGGCCCCAGGGTTGCCGGGGTCCCCGGGCCAGACAGGGCCGGAGGGCTCGCGGGCCTACGGTCCTACCGGGGCGGTTGGAGCGACCGGGCCGACGGGGCTGGACGGGCCTACGGGTATTGCGGGCGACACAGGGCCGGCCGGGCCCACGGGCGAGCCGGGCCCCACGGGACCGACCGGCCCCTCGGTACCCGCAAAGCGGTCGGTCAACGCCTCCCCATCTCTGCTCGAGCCCGTCGTTCTCCCTCCGGGGGAGACGCTTTTCCTCGACAGCATTCGAACCATCTCGTTTCAAGGAGCCGTGATCTACGTTGTCGGGCCGACGGGGCCCACGGGACCGGCTGGAGATGCCGGGATTCAGGGCCCCACCGGCTCTGTCGGACCCACCGGGCCTGCCGGGACGAGTGCTCCAGGTCCTACGGGTCCCGCAGGGCCGACCGGTGCGGAAGGTTCTGGCGGCGAAACGGGCCCGCCCGGACAAATTGGGCCGACGGGGCACGTCGGGCCCACCGGACCGACGGGGCCACAAGGATACTCCTCCGTCTAGTCCGCGTCAGCGGGGCTGCTACACCCGCATCGATCGAAGAAAGGCGTCGCTCTCCCACCCCCTTCGGGGACAGGCGTGCGACGCCTTTTCTTTGTGGGCACCGGACGAGCGGTCAGGCTCAGCGCGGCAGCTTCTGGCCCAGAGCCTCTGCCACGCTCAGGGCGGCGGTGAAGTCGAGATTGTCGACGTGGTGGCGCACTTCGAGGTCGCCCGCCGCGCCCCCCCTTCCAGCAGCGAAGGCGACCCGTCAACCCCTCGAAGGGCTGCGAAAAGCCCTGGCGGCGGGGCGTTTTGCGGGGCGTGCGGCCGACGGCGTCGAGGGCTTCGGCAGGGTAGACGGAGCCACGAGATCGAGGCTGTCGAGTGACGCCACCACCACGGTGAGGCGGGTCGCCAGGTGATGGCGCGCATTTGTGCTCACATCGGTCTTGCCTTGGCGCAACGCCGTTTCCAGGTCGCCCGCGGCCTGCGCCAGATCGGGCATGCCGAGGTTGGCCGCGGCGCCTTTGAGCGTGTGGGCCAGGCGCTGCGCCCCTTCGCTGTCACCAGACCTGAGGGCGTCGCGAATGGCTTCGGCCACCGTGCGCTGGTCGCGGAGGAACTCG
>RGZZ01000226.1 GCA_010028905.1 Pseudomonadota bacterium
CCGTCCTATTCCCTGGCCGACTCCGGTGAGTTCCGCGCCGCGCCGCCGGTCCCGCCGGCGCCCGTCGACCCCGCGCCGAGCGGATCGCGATCGCTGGCCCTGGGTCTTCTTGCCGTGCTCTTCCTCGCGGGCATCGCCTACGCCGCGTATTTCTGGGTGAAGCCACCCGGAGAGGTGAGCGTGCCTTCGCTGGTCGGGCTCGAGCAGTCGGTGGCCCGCGCTTCGGTCGAGAAGCTCAACCTCCGCTTCACCATCAAGGAGTTCGTCTACAGCGACGATCCGCCGGGCCTCGTGAAGCAGCAGTCACCGGCCCCCGGCACGAGTCTGCGGCGCGGAAACGACGTTCTCGTGGTGGTGAGCAAGGGGCATCAGACCGTTCAGGTGCCCACGCTCATCGGCCTCGATCGCGAGGCGGCCCGTCGCGCCCTCGAGCAGCGCGGCCTCAGCGCGCGCTTCACCGAGGACTACAGCGATCGCGTGCCCCTGGGGCAGGTCGCCTCGGCGGAACCCGCCACCGGCACACCCGTCGAGCTGCAGACCCACATCACGGTCACCATCAGCAAGGGCATGCCGCAGGTGAAGGCCCCCGCGCTCGTGGGCACGACCGAGAAAGACGCCACGGCGAGGGCCGAGGCTGCGGGTCTCAAGGTTCGCGTGGTCACGCACAAGCCGAGCACCACCGTGGCGAGCGGCAGCGTTCTCGAGCAGACCCCACCGCCGGGAACAGGGGTCTCGAAGGGGAGCACCATCGAGATCATCGTCAGCAGCGGTCCGGAATCGCGTGGCGTGCCCTCGCTCAAGGGGCTCTCCCTGGCTGACGCGCGGCGAAACGCCGAGCAGCAGGGGTTCACCGTCGTTGTCGAGGGAGGCAGCGCCAGCCCTGACGCGCGGGTGACCGACCAGTCGCCGGAAGGGGGCGTCACCATGGCGCAGGGCGGCGTGATACACGTCAGTGTCGAGGCGCCTCCGCCCACGCCGGAGAACAGCGACGAGAGCGTCGTCGTTCCAGGGCTTCGAGGCCTGTCGCTCGACGCCGCGCGCGCCGCACTGGAGGAGCGCGGTCTGCGCGTGGGTAATACCGAGGCCGAGGAGAGCGATCTGCCGAGCGGATCGATTCTTCGCCAATCGCCTGAAGAGAGCGCCACCGCGCGCCGGGGGAGCACGGTTGATGTGGTGATCGCAGAGAAGCGGTCAGAGCCCCAGCCCAGGGAGTCCCCCCGCAAGCAACGCCCCGAGCCGAAAGAAACCCCGAAATGATCAACGACAGCAAGCCGACCGCCGCCCTCGCGTGGATATGGCGCATGGTGGCCTTCATCCCACGGGTTCTCGTTCCCGTCTTTCTCATCACGGTCACGATCTACTGTGGTCGCGCAATGGGCCTGGCCATCTACGAGACGTACTTCGTGCTTCCCAACGAGAAGAAGGTTCCGCGCATCACCGGCACCGACGTCGAGGAGGCCAAGCGGCTGCTGGCGCGCCTCAACCTCGGCATCGACGTGCACGAGACCCGGAACTCCGCGACGGTTCCGAAGAATGCGGTGATCGAGCAGTATCCGCCCGCCGACCGCGACACCCGCGAAGGCAGCAGCGTGTCGGTGGTTGTCAGCCTCGGACCGGACTCGGTCACGGTGCCGCGCCTCGTCGAGAAGACGTTCGAAGAGGCGGTCGTCGACCTCCACAACGCCAAGCTGAACCTGGGCAGGGTCACACGGGTGGCCAAGCACAAGGACGACCCCGAGATGGTGCTCGAGCAGAACCCGAAGCCCGATGCCACCGTGAAGAAGGGAACGAAGGTCAACCTCATGGTGAACATCGGAAACGATGCGCGCGTGCAGGTGCCCTCGTTCGTCGGGCAGACGGTGGAGAAGGTGCGCGACTCGGCTTCGTGGAGCAACCTCAAGCTCGGCACCCTGGCCTGGGTGGTGAGCGATACCGTACCCGCGGGGACCATCGTCAGCCAGGAGCCCTCTGCCGGCAAGGATGTGGTGCCGGGCGCCGAGGTCGACATGAAGGTGAGTCTCGGGGCCTCCACCGGCCACAGCGAGATCAAGCAGCGACAGGTGCAGCTGCGCACCCCGGACGTGACCGGCCTGCAGGAGATCCGGGTCACGGTGACCGACGAGACCGGTAGCCATATAGCCTACGAGGGAACCCATGCCCAGGGCGAGCTGGTGAATGTGTTCGTGACCTGCTTCGGGCGCGGCGAGTACACGGTGACGGCCAACGAGAAGGTCGTCTCCCGCGCCAAGATCTGAGGGAGCGCCATCGGCATGAGCAAGAAGGTCAACATCCAGGTGGCCCCGTCGCTGCTCGCGGCCAACCTCGCGCGGCTCGGCGATGAGTGCGCGGCGGTGGAGCGTGATGGCGCCGACATGATCCACTACGACGTGATGGACGGTCACTTCGTGCCGAACATCACCATGGGCTGGGGCATCATGGAGAGCCTTCGCGAGCACACGACCCTTCCCATCGACGTGCATCTCATGATCGAGCGCCCGGAGCGCTACGTGGCCGATTTCCGCAAGGCCGGGGGGGACATCCTCACCATCCACATCGAGGCGACGCATCACGTGCAACGGGTTCTCAGCCAGATCCGCGCGCTGGGGGCCAAGGCCGGACTCGCCTTCAACCCGGGCACGTCGCTGGCCGATGTGGAGTATCTGCTCGGCGATGTGGACATGCTCCTCATGATGACGGTGAACCCGGGGTTCGGCGGCCAGTCCTTCCTCGAGCAGGTGCTTCCCAAGATCCGCAAGGCGCGCCAGATGATCGACGAGAGCGGTCACGATGTCATGCTCGAGGTCGATGGTGGCATCGACCCGCTCACCGCGCGCCGCTGTCTCGAGGCGGGAGCCGACGTGCTGGTCGCGGGCACCGCCATCTATCGTCGTCCCAGCTACCGGGACGCCATCGCGTCCATTCGCAGCGGCACTGCTGAAAGTTCACCATCGGCCTGAGCCCCGCGGCCGAGGAGGAGGTGACCCATGCGCATCACGCTCGAGCAGAGCGGAGGGTTTGCCGGTCTCACCCTGCGACGCACCCTCGACACGACCGCCCTCACGCCGGATGAGGCCGCTGTCGTCGAAGCCCTGCTGGCCCAGGCAGATCTCTTCGGTCTGCCCGAGGCCGCGCCTGCGCAGCGGCGCGGTTTTGACATGCAGCGCTATCGGCTCACCGCCGAAGACGGGGAGCGTTCGCGCACGCTGCACCTGCACGATGGCAGCGTGCCGGACGCGGTGCGCCCGCTGCTGGCCTTTCTCGGACGCCTGCGTCCCGACGCCCGCTGAGACGACGCCTCAGTCTGCGCGCAGCGCCTGCGCAAGCATGGGCAGCGAGCGCTCGTAGCGATACGACGTGTCGCGGTGCCCGTCGGCGAACTCCTCGTAGTGGTGCTTCACGCCGAGGGCGTTCAGCTGCTTGCGAAATATGCGGGCCCCCAGGTGCAGGTTGTACTCGTCGCTCGAGCCCACGTCGATGTAGAGGCACGAGAGCCGTTGCAGCGCGGCGGCCCCGGCCTCGAGCATGCGCACCGGATCGTGGGTCAGCCACCGCTGCCAGATCGCCTCGCGAAGCGCCCCCGTCTCGAAGTCGAAGGGCATCCAGATGCCGAATCCATCGCCCTCACCGCCCTCGTCGTCGGGCGAGTAGGCGGCCGCCATGGCCGTGATGTTGATTGCGGTGAAGTCGCTCGATCGCTTCTTCGGCGCCTGTTCGAAGTGCTCGAGCCAGGCGGCGAGCGAGCCGAACGCGGTCATGGTGCTCGCCGCCTTGGGGATGTCGGGCAAGTAGGCGTACTCGAAATACATATCGCCCGCGTGACAGGCACAGGCGCCGAACACGTCACCGCGCTCGAGCGCAAGCCGCAGCGCCCCGTAGCCACCGCTCGACTTGCCCGCCACGGCCCGGGATTCCCGCGTCGCAAGCGTGCGATGGCGGGCGTCGATGTGCGCCACCGTCTCGTCGGCAACGAAGCGCTGGTAGGGGCCGGTGGCGCTCGAGTCGACATACTGGCTTCCCCCATAGCGTGTCATGGCATCGGCCATGACCACGATGGCCTCGTTCATGCATCCGCTTCGCATGAGGGTGTCGAGGCGCTGGGGCAGGGTGGGAGAGAAGCAGCTGTAGCCGACGAACGACATGCCGGTGCCGCTGTACCCCGCCAGCATGTAGATCGTCGGATAGCGCCGTGAGGGCGTGGTATCATACGAGGGCGGCAGGTAGACGGGAACGTCGCGGAAGGCCGGATCGCCCGGGCGGTTTCCGACGAGCAGGCGGCTCTCGATGCGCTCGATGACGACGCGTCCCGCGAGGGGCAGGGCAGTGGGGGTCATGCGTCTTCTCCAGGATCGCTCGCGGGCGCGGGGCACGGCGAGCATGATGAATGCGTCGGCCCTTCGGCCGTCGGGGGGGTCACCCCTCCTTGTACCCGCACCGCCCTGGCGCGCATCACAAAGAGGGGACACGGTCGAGAAGGGCCAACCCTGGCGGCATGAGACAGCACCGCCGCTGCACGGAAAAGACAGGGAGGCGTCATGGCGCGACGTCGTGATGTGAACGGGCCCTCGCGCGATGGTGACCCCTGTGTCGTTCTCGTACGGCCCCGCTATGCCGAGAACGTGGGGGCCGCGGCGCGGGCGCTCGAGAATGCGGGAGGGGGCGAGCTGCGCCTGGTGGCGCCCAACGAGAAGGCGCGGGCCGCCATCGCCGAGCGGGTTGCGCGGGGCGGAGAGCCGCGGCTGCGAGCGGCGCGCACCTTCGCGTCCCTCGAAGAGGCCATCGCCGACGTCGATCTCGCGGTGGCCACCAGCCACAAGACGGGACGACATCGTCGCCCGCTGCTTCCCTGGGAGCTCACGACAGAGGTCGTCGACGGGCTGCGCCCCCGTTCGACGGCCCTCGTCTTTGGACCGGAAGATCATGGGCTCTCGTCTGATGAGGTTGATCTCTGCCATCGCCTCGTCACCATTCCCAGCCACGGTCCGCTGAACCTGGCCCAGTCGGTGATCGTGCTGCTCTATGAGCTGAAGATGCGGCCGCGTTCGCCCGCGGGCGACCGTGGCGTCACGCCCCTGCGAGGCCGGAGCAGCGAAGGCCATCCGAGCCCCGAGGTCCCTGCTGTCGACCGCGGGGTGGATGACGGGCACGCCGATGATGACGCAGGGGTGCTTGCCGCCGTGGCGGCGGCGCGGGCGGCGCTGTCACGGGTGGGGTATCCGCGTCATCGCAAGCCCCTCGAACTCGAGATGTCGCGCCTGGCCGATCTCTTGTCTCGAGCCGCGCTGGCGCCGTGGGAGGTCAACCTTCTCGTCGGCATGTTCCGCCACGTCGATCGTTGGGCCGCGCGGCACACCCCTGCGTCGGGGGCGCCGGCCGCCGAAGTCGGTGCCGACGCGGGCGCGGACATGGTCTCTCCGCTTCTCGAACCCGACGCGCCCTGAGAGAGGTGTCACGTCGACGGGCCCTGGGAGGCGCGCTCTCGACGCATGGCGAACGAACCCGCCGCGCCACACGTGCCGCGTCCTCGACGCGGCCCACGCTCAGGAGGCCCATGTGACCCGAAGCAGTCTGACCCTTGACGCGCTGCGTTCCACCATCGGTGACATCATCGGTGGCCACTTCGGCGCGCATCACGTCGATGCACAGGGCGACGTGCACGTCGATCACGAGTCCGCGCGGGTGTTCGTGTGCGCCCGACCGTGGCGAGAGCGCGCGGCCCTCGTGAGCATCTTCAGCGTCACCAACGTCGCGGTGCCCATCACCGAGGCGCTCACGCTGTTCCTCGCGTCCGAGAACCTTCACACCGTGTTCGGGCACTTCGCCCTGCACGCCGACGAGGGGGCCAGCCACGGCGATGTGTGGTTCGGCCACACCCTGCTGGGTGACTTCCTCGACGCCGATGAGCTGGTCACGGCCCTCAGCGCCGTTGCCCGCGCCGCAAACAAGTACGACGACCTCATCAAGGCACGGTTCGGCGGTCGTCTCTACACGGAAGGATGAGTCGTTGATCACCCTCGAACCTGCACAGGTCTTCTCGTGGGCCGCCGAGCTCGGCGTGCCCTCCGCGGTGGTGGAGGCCGCCGAGTCTGCTGAGCGCGCAAGCGCCGAAGAGCGTGACGCCGTTCGGCGCCGCGCGCAGAACAACCAGCTCAAGGTGATGCGCGCCTTTGCCGAGGTGGGGTGGGGCGAGGGTCACTTCGCCGGCTCGACCGGGTACGGGTATCACGACGTCGGTCGTGAGGCGCTCGACCGCTCGGTGGCCCTGGTGTTCGGCACCGAAGATGCCTGTGTGCGCTGGAACCTGGTGAGCGGCACCCACGCCCTGGCCAGCCTGCTGTTCGGCGCGCTCCGTCCGGGGGACGTGTGCGTCTCGGTGACGGGGCAGCCCTACGACACCCTCAAGCCGGTGCTCTTCGGGGCGCGCGGGTCGCTCGAGCAGTGGGGGGTGGGCTTTGAGGTGGTGCCTCTTGGCGCCGATGGTCACCCGGATGTCGCGGCGTCGGTGGCGGTCGTGCGACGCCCCGAGGTGAAGGTGGCCTACGTGCAGCGCTCGTGCGGATACGATTGGCGCCCTTCGCTCGACCTCGACCGCATGCGTGGGCTTATCGCGGCCATGAAGGCCGAGCGCCAAGACCTCGTGGTGCTGGTCGACAACTGCTACGGCGAGATGGTGGAGCCGCTCGAGCCCACCCAGATAGGGGCAGACTGCCTGGCCGGCTCGCTCATCAAGAACCTGGGCGGCACCCTTGCCCCCACGGGCGGCTATGTTGCCGGGCGGGCCGATCTGGTCGAAGGCGCGCGCATCTCGATGACGGCGCCGGGCATCGCGGGCCATCAGGGGGCGACCCTCGACGTCACACGAACCCTCGCGCAGGGGCTGTTCATGTCGCCCATGATCGTGGGACAGGCGCTCGAGGGGGCGGTGTGGGCGGCGTACGTGTTCGAGCGCCTCGGATTCGAGGTCTCGCCTCGACCGGGACAGGCGCGCACCGACATCATCCAGGCGCTGCGCCTCGGGTCACGCGAGCGTCTCATGGCCTTCTGTCGCGGGGTTCAGGCGGCGGGTCCCATCGATGGGCGGGCCGTGCCGGAGGCCGTGATGAACCCCGGGTATCGCGACCCCATCGTCATGGCGGGCGGCTCGTTCGTGGCGGGTTCGTCGATGGAGCTCTCTGCAGACGGCCCGCTGCGCGAGCCGTATGCGGTCTACCTGCAGGGAGGCATGTCGTACGTGCACGTGCAGATGGGTGTGATGCTGGCGCTGCGCGAGCTGCACGCCCGCGGGCTCATGGCGTGAGGCAGACGTGACGATGCGTGTCGGGGTCGACGTTGGGGGCACGTTCACCGATTTCTTCTTCGTGCGCGCCGATGGCGTGACGCTGCATCACAAGGTGCCCTCCACGCCTGCTGATCCCGCGCGGGCCATCCTCGAGGGGCTCGCGGGCTTTGTCGAGGGGGTCGATGTCTCGCTGGTGCACGGCACGACCGTGGCCACCAATGCCCTGCTCGAGCGCAAGGGCGCGCGCACCGCTCTCGTGGCCACGCGCGGGTTCGCCGACGTGGCGCGCATCGGTCGACAGGCACGCCCGTCGCTCTACGACCTCGAGCCTCCCACACAGACGCCCCTTGTCACCGACGCGCGGCTGTTCGAGGTCGACGAGCGTCTCGACGCTTCGGGCGCCGTGCTCGTGCCCCTCGAAGATCTCGCCGTGCTGCGAGACGCCCTGGCGCGCGCAGACGTCGAGTCGGTGGCGGTGGTGCTGCTGCACGCGTTCGCCCATCCGGCCCACGAGCGGGCCGTGGCGGAGGCGCTGGCACCGCTGGGGGTCTCGGTGAGCCTGTCATCGTCGGTGTCGGCCGAGTACCGTGAGTACGAGCGAGCCTCCACCACCCTTGTGAACGCCTATGTGGCCCCCGTCATGGACCGCTACATCGCGCGACTCGAGGAAGACCTGCCCGTGCGCGAGTTTCGCATCATGCAGTCGAACGGCGGCAGCATGCCGTCGGGCGAGGCGCGACGGCTGCCCGTGCACACCATTCTGAGCGGACCCGCGGGTGGGGTGTGCGGGGCCT
>RGZZ01000227.1 GCA_010028905.1 Pseudomonadota bacterium
CTTGGCTGGCCCGCCACAGCCCATCTCATTCAGAGGAGGAGACTCAGCGTGCGTGAGCTCGACTCGGCGCAGAGCCAGATGGAACAGGAGCAGGCCATTCGCAAGGTGCTGCTCACCCGACTTCGTCAGACCAGCATCGTCCAGGCGCCTCAGCAGGAGATCGTGGCCTATCGCCTCGCGGAGATCTTCGTGGCCGCGCGTCAGCTGTACACCGATGTGCTGCCCGGGTTTCTCGAGCTGCCCGAGAAGTCGGCGCCAGAGACAGCCGAAGGCGGAGAAGAGGTGTTCGAGATGTTTGGCGACGTTCGCATGCACCTGCTGCACCTGCGAGACCTGGTCGAGGACTTCGAGGAGGCGTTTCTCGAGTCTCTGAGCGGGCGGCTCGAGGCCCAGGAAGAGGGAGGCGAGGACGCGGGAGACGGCGATGAAGGGTGACCTGTTGCTGGCCCTCGATCTCGGCAACACCGACCTGGTCATCGGCTTCTTCCAGGGCGAGACGCTCGCCCGCTCGTTTCGCTTTCACACCGACCGTCAGCGCACCGCCGACGAGTATGGTGTCATGCTGAAGTCGCTGATGACACACGAGGGGTTCGATGCGCGCAGCCTCGAGGGGGTGGCCATCTCGAACGTGGTCCCTGCACTGGCCCCGGTGCTCACCGATCTGTGCACGCGCCACCTCGGCAGACCGCCCTTCTTCGTGACCGCCGACGTCTCTCTCGGCATCCGGATCCTCACCGACGCACCTCATCAGGTCGGTGCCGACCTCATCGTGGCTGCCGAAGAGGCGTTCGCGAGGTTCGGGGGGCCGCTCATCATCATCGACACCGGCACCGCCACCACCATCTCGGCCGTCGACGCGACAGGCGGATTCCTGGGAACCACCATCGGGCCAGGCCTGGCGGTCTCGGCGGAGGCGCTGTACCAGCGGGCGCCGCATCTGCCGCGCATCGTCTATGAGCGCCCTCCGAAGCCCTGGGGAACGAACACGGTGCACGCCATGCAGGCCGGACTTCTGCTGGGCCATGCAGCGATGCTCGACGGGCTCGTGGCGCAGTTCAAGGGCGAGCTCGGCGAGCACGCGCGCGTCGTTGCAACGGGGGGGCTGGCGCAGACCCTGGTCGGGGCATGCAGGCACATCGACGCGCTCATCCCGGACATCATGCTCACGGGCCTGCGGCGCATCTATCTGCGCAACCGACCGCCCTCTGCTTGACGCGGTTCTTTGCCTGTGTATAATCTCCGGCATGCGAATCGGCCACGTCACGTTTCCCAACCCTTTCTTCATGGCTCCCATGGCGGGTGTCACCGATTCCATCGTTCGAATCCTCGCCCGTCGCTATCAATGCGGCATGGTGACCTCGGAGATGGTCTCGTCGTGGGTTCTGGCTGAGATCGGCGCCAAGGCTACCCTGGGGCGACTCTTCTTTCGTCCCATCGAGAAGCCCATCGCCATCCAGCTCATGGGCAGCGACGGTGACGTGCTGGCCGAGGCGGCTCGAAAGGTCGAGGCCACCGGGGCAGACATCGTCGACATCAATCTCGGCTGCTCGGTTCCCAAGATTGCCAAGTCCGGCAGCGGCGCCATCTTCTGCCGTCGTCCGGCCGAGGTCGGGAACGCGCTCGAGAAGGTTGTGAAGGCGGTTTCCATCCCGGTGACGGTGAAGATCCGCAAGGGCTGGAATGACAGCTCCCTCACCGCATTCGAGATCCTGCGCGTGGCGGAGGAGGCCGGCGTGCAGGCCATCGCCATCCACGCGCGAACCAGCGAGCAGGCCTACTCGGGAACCGCTGACTGGCCGTTCATCAAGGCGCTGAAAGAGCGCGCGCGCATTCCCGTCATCGGGAACGGCGATATCGACTCGGCGGCCTCTGCCATGCGAATGCTCTCCGAGACCGGCTGCGACGCCGTGATGATCGGGCGAGCGTGCCGAGGCAACCCTTGGATATTCAGGGAGTGCGTGCACCTCTGGCAGACCGGCCAGGAGGCGCCGCCGCCCACCCTCGAGGAGAAGCTGCGGCTCATCCTCGAGCACCTCGAGCTGGTGCATCAGCGCGAGGGTGAGGGGGCGCCACTCGTGCAGATGCGCAAGTTCCTGAGCTGGTACGTCAAGGGGCTGCCCAACTCGGCCCATTTCCGCGAGAAGGTCTTCCGGATGGAGCACATCGATGAGCTGTCGGAAGCGGTCGCGGAGTACTTCGAGGTGACGCTGGCCGCCGACCGCGTCGCCTAGGTCGGGTGCAGCGCCCTTCGTGACCTGCATCGCGCAGGTCAGGAGCAGGAGATCGGTACATCCGAACGAACATGGGTGCCTTTTGGGGCCGGGATCCGGTGTCAGCGGCCCCAACGCATCGAGCACGGAGGAACCTTCATTGGCCATTGGTGTACAGCCTGAGATCCGAACGGGCAAGGAGCTGCTCCGCGAGGTCGAGGAGAAGTACCGCAAGTACTACAACCCCTCGCTCGTCCGCCTGCTCAAGTTCGGTGGTTTCGGCGCCCTCGAGTGGGTGGGCGAAGGCACGCGGGTCTTTGACGTCGATGGTCGCGCCTACCTCGACTTCGCCGGCGGGTACGGCGTCTTCAATCTCGGCCATCGGCATCCGCGCGTGGTCGAGGCCGTTCGCCAGCAGCTCGACAAGATGCCGCTGTCGGCCAAGATGTTCTTCAACAAGCCCATGGCCGACCTTGCAGAGCGCCTCGCCCAGATCACGCCGGGCGCGCTCCAGTACTCCTTCTTCTGCAACAGCGGAACGGAGTCGGTGGAAGGGGCCCTGAAGCTGGCGCGCCTGTCCATGGGGAAGCCGGGCATCATCGCCACACTGAACTCCTACCACGGCAAGACCTTCGGGTCGCTCTCCGCCTCCGGCCGCGATCTCTTCAAGACCCCGTTCGAGCCCCTACTCCCCGCGGTCAGTCACGTGCCCTTCGGTGATGCCGATGCGGTAGAGCAGGCCATCGTCGCGTTCGACGGCCTCGCGGCAGCCGTCATCGTCGAGCCCATCCAGGGAGAGGGGGGCATCCATGTCCCGCCCGACGACTACCTCCCGCGCGTGCAGGAGATCTGCCGTCGGCACGACGTGCTGCTCATCGTTGACGAGGTGCAGACCGGACTTGCGCGCACGGGCAAGATGTGGGCGGTCGAGCACTGGGGCGTGGAGCCGGACATCCTGGTCAACGCCAAGGCGCTCGGAGGGGGCGTCATGCCCATGGGTGCACTGGTGGGCACGCCACGGGTCTGGCAGCCACTGGGGCCCAACCCGCTCATCCACACCTCCACGTTCGGGGGGTCGCCCATGGCCTGCGCCGCTGGCCTCGCCACCATCGAGGTCATTCAAGAGGAGCGACTGGCCGAGCGGGCCACCGAGATGGGCTACCTGCTCATCGAAGGCCTCAATGAGGTGGCCGCGCGCCATCCGGAGATCGTGGCTGAGGTTCGCGGACGCGGTCTCATGGTGGGCGTCGAGCTCGCCGAGGAGCGCTTCGGCGGCATCGTCATGCTCGAGATGGCGCACCAGGGTGTGATCGGGGTCTACACCCTCAACATGCCGCGCGTGATTCGTTTCGAGCCCCCGCTCATCGTGTCGACCTCCGAGGTCGATCAAGCCGTCAGTGCATTCGAGGCCGCCGTGAAACGCGCGCGGACCATGTTCAAGGTCTAGTCAGGAGGACCGCAGACACGTGCCATACGTGGAGGAGCAGATCTACATCGAGGGCGACATCGAGGCGGTCTACGCCATCGCCTGCGACATGGAGAAGTACCCTCAGTACATGCCGGACGTGGAGTCGGTCACGGTTCTCCAGCGCGATGGCAGCTGTACCACGACCGAGTGGGTCACCGATGTCGAAGGCACACCCCTCGTCTGGACGGAGGTCGATGAGTTCGACAGCGCCAGCCATACCATACGCTATCGCCTCATCGAGGGCGACCTCGACAAGTTCGAGGGAGACTGGCGCTTTCAGCGCGAGGGCAGCGGCACCCGCGTCACGCTCGGTGTCGAGTTCGATTTTGGAATTCCCAATCTCACCGAGCTCATCGGGCCCACGCTCGAGATCAAGGTGCGTGAGAACTCCCAGATGATGCTGCGCGGCATGAAGCAGCACGTCGAAAGCCAGGGTCGCGAGACGGCGGCATCGGCCGAGAAGCCGTCGACCGCCGAGCTCTCGACCTGACCTTGACTCGGCGACATGCCGAGCATCAACATCAAGGGCCTCTGGAGGTAACACGGGTGCCCACCGAAACTTCGATCCTTCCGCGAACCGGCGAGCGTTCCACCTCGTCGGCCGCGGCCATGCGTGACGCGCTCGAGCGCTTCGTCTTCCTCATCCATCCGCTCGACATGCGCGACGTGGTGCGCTACGAGCCCCAGGCCGCGAACAAGCGCGAGCCTCTCGTTCGCAAGGTTCTCGAGTGGATGCCCACCAACATCACGGCCCACGTGACGGGAATCGAGTCAAAGGCGGGCAAGCAGGCCGAGGGCTGGTTTGCCCTGGTCCCCTATCTCCCGTCGCAGTTCGTGTCGATGCCGCGCGAGGTCATCTACCAGAAGATCGTGGCGGGTGCTCGCCTCGGGCAGGAGCGCGGCGCGCGCATCGTGGGTCTCGGAGGCTACACCTCTGTTGTGGGTGACGCCGGAATCACCGTGGCGTCGCGCGTCCCTGACCTGGCGGTGACCAGCGGCAACTCGTACACCATTGCCACGGCGCTTCAGGGTGCGCTCGAGGCGGCGCGGCGCCTTGGCATGGAGCTCGACTCGGTGCGCTGCGCCGTGGTGGGGGCCAGCGGTTCCATCGGCAGCGTGTGCGCCCGCATCATGGCGCGCAAGGTGCGTGAGATCGTCCTGGTGGCGAGGAATCGCGGTCGGCTTCAGAAGATCGCACAGACCATCAAGGAAGACTGCGGCCGTGAGGCCGACATCTTCACCGAGGTCTCTCCCGGGGTGCGTGATGCTGACATCATCATCACGGCCACCAGCAGCACGGGGAACATCATCACGGCCGATGACCTCAAGCCGGGGGCCCTGGTGTGCGACGTCTCCCTTCCGCATGACGTGTGTCGTGAGGTGGCAAGCCAGCGTCCTGACGTGCTGGTCATCGAGGGCGGAATGGTCGAGATTCCCGGCGAGCGCATGGATTTCGACTTCGACTTCGGCTATCCGCCACGCATCTCGCTGGCCTGCATGGCGGAGACCATCCTCCTCGCGCTCGAGGGGAGATACGAGAACTTCACCCTCGGCAGGGGCATTCGCATCGAGCAGGTCGAGGAGATCGCGCGCATCGCCGACAAGCACGGCTTCAAGCTGGCAGGTTTCCGCAGCTTCGATCGCTTCGTCACCGACGACGACATCGCAGCCGTGCGCCAGGCGGCTATCGACAGCCGCAAGGGCAAGGTACGGGTGTTTGCCGTCGACGGCTTCAAGGAGGGGGCGCGGTGATCGAGCAGGCGCCTCTGACCGCGCGGGCCGTGCGCACCGTCGTGAGCGTCAGCCTCGGCTCGTCGCGGCGTGACCACGAGGTCGAGGCTGCCCTCCTGGGAGAGACCTTCCGCATCCGCAGGGTCGGCACCGACGGTGATTTTCGCAAGGCGCAGGCCCTTCTGGCCGAGCTCGACGGCAACGTCGACGCCATCGGTCTCGGCGGCATTGACGTCTACCTCTACTCGCGGCGCGAGCGCTTTGCGCTGCGCGACGGCCTGCGCCTCATGAACATGGTCAAGAAGACGCCCGTGGTCGATGGCAGCGGTCTGAAGAACTCGCTCGAGCGGCAGGTCATACGAACGCTTGCGGCCACGCGGGCAGCCGAGATCCCGCTGCGAGGCCGCAAGACCCTGGTTGTGTGCGGCATGGATCGCTTCGGCATGGCCGAAGCCCTGGAAGAGGCAGGGGCCTCGGTCTCCTACGGCGATCTCATCTTCTCCATCGGCAAGGACCAGCTCATCACCTCGCTCGATGAGCTGGCCGACTACGCCGACAAGCTGCTGCCCGAGGTGGCAAAGATGCCCATCAGCTTCATCTACCCCACGGGCAAGCAGCAGGACAAGGCCCCCGAGGAGAAGCATACGCGCTACTACGACGATGCCGAGATCGTGGCGGGCGACTTCCACTTCATCCGCAAGTTCATGCCTGCGCGAATGGACGGCAAGGTCGTGATCACGAACACGGTCACCTCCGATGACCTGGCAGAGCTGAAGCGTCGTGGCGCGTCGTGGCTCGTGGCCACGACGCCGGAGTTCGAGGGGCGAAGCTTCGGCACCAATGTCCTCGAGGCCGCGCTCCTCGTGCTGCTCGGCAAGGCCTGGGCCGACGTCACCCCTGACGACTACCTCGCGCTCATCGATCGGCTCGGGCTCCAGCCCCGCGTTGTGAGCCTGAACCCCTGAGAACATCTGCGATAACCGCGGCCGACGCAGGCCGCACATTCCAAAGGAGGCACCATGCCCGAACCCCAGAAGGAAATCACGCTGACCCGAGAGGGCTTCAAGAAGCTCGAAGCACGTCTCGAGCACTTGAAGACCCACCAGCGTCGCGAGGTCGCTGATCGCATCCGCCAGGCCAAGGAGTTCGGCGAGATCGGGGAGAACAGCGAGTACGAAGACGCCAAGGCAGAGCAGGCGTTCGTCGACGGCGAGATCAACAACCTCGAGAACATGCTTCGCAATGCGAAGATCCTCGACGATTCCGACATCCACACCGATGTGGTGAGCGTGGGCAGCGTGGTGCAGCTCAAGGACCTCGATGCCGGAGAAGACCTCGAGTTCCAGATCGTGGGCACCAACGAGGCCGACCCTTCGGCCACGCCCATCGGCCGGATCTCCGACGAGTCGCCGCTCGGCGCCGCCCTTCAGGGCCAGAAGAAGGGGACCGTCGTCGAGGTCAAGGTCCCGGACGGCCTCATCGTCAAGTACAAGGTGGTCAAGATCACCAAGGAGGCCAAGGAGCACGCGAAGGTATCGCGCCGCAAGTGAGCCAGGCTCCCGTGGTCACCGACGATCTTCCCGAAGAGAGCACCCCTGATCTCAGCGAGCACATGCGCAACCGCCTGCTGCATCTCGACGCGTTGCAGGAGGCGGGCGTCGAGCCATACGGTCGGCGCTTCGAGCGCACACACTCCGTTGGTCCGGTGCTCTCTCAGTGGGAGCATCTCACCGGCGACGATACGGGCGACACAGTTCGGCTGGCGGGCCGGCTCGTGGCCAAGCGTGACCAGGGGAAGGTTGTCTTCGCCAACCTCTCTGATCTCACGGGCGGGGTGCAGCTCTACCTGAAGAAGGACGTGCTGGGCGAGGGGCCCTGGGAGCAGCTCAAGCACATCGAGGTGGGCGATCTTGTCGGTGTTGAGGGACACGTCTTTCGCACGCGAAGGGGCGAGCTCAGCATCTCTGTCGCCGCGCTCGAGCTCCTCACGAAGTCCGTGCGTCCGATGCCGGAGAAGTGGCACGGCCTCAAGGATGTCGATACGCGCTATCGGGAGCGCTATGTCGATCTCATCGCCAACCCCGAGGTGCGCGACGTGTTCGTCAAGCGCAGCCGGATGATCTCGGTCATCCGACGCCTGCTCGACGGGCGGGGCTTTCTCGAGGTCGAGACGCCGACGCTTCTCACCCTGGCTACAGGCGCCACGGCGCGGCCGTTCCTGACCCATCACAACGCCCTCGATCTGCAGCTGAACCTGCGCATCGCCACCGAGCTGTTCCTCAAGCGATGCATCGTGGGCGGTCTCGAGAAGGTCTATGAGATCGGGCGCATCTTCCGCAACGAGGGCATCTCAACCCGCCACAATCCCGAGTTCACCATGCTCGAGCTGTACGAGGCGTACGCCGACTACGAAGACATGATGCGCATCACCGAGCAGATCCTCGTCGAAGCCTGTCGCGAGGTGAACGGCTCGCTTCAGATCAAGTTCGGCGACTACGACCTCGATCTGACGCCACCGTTCCCCCGCCTGCGCATGGAAG
>RGZZ01000228.1 GCA_010028905.1 Pseudomonadota bacterium
CCCCGGGGGGTCAGCGCCACCCGAAACACGGGGCTCGATGCCGTGCGTGGCGATTACGTCTCGTTTCTCGATGACGACGATGTGTATCTGCCCGACCATCTGCGGCTCTCGGTCGAAGCCCTCGAAGCGCACGCGGGCGACTTCATCAGCGCGGCCTACATCGCGGCCTTCGTCGAGCGTGACGTCGCAGGCGCCTTGACGGTGCACTCGCTCTACGTCTACGACGGGGTCTACAACGGGCTCGTGATGAACGTGTGGCAGCCGGTGCTGGTGCAGAGCGTCGTGGGCCGCGCCGCGCTGCTGCGCGACGTGCGCTTCGACCCCTCGCTGCCCGTCGCCGAAGACTTCGAGTTCCTCATCCGGCTCGGGCGACGTGGCGAGTTCGGGTACCTGCTGCGACCCACCTGGATGATCACGGTCTACGACGAGCAGGGAAGCCTGTCGACCAGCAACAAGTACGCAGAAGCGCTGCGCCGCGTCTACGCGCTCCATCCCCTCGAGAACGCCCCTTCGCTGCAGGCGCAGCGCGAAGCGCAGCTGCAGCGCTACGATACCCTCGGCGGCCACAAGGAGCCGTGGCTGCCCCCGCTTGGTCGCCTGCCGCAGCGCATTCGGCTCGACACACTCGATGATCTGAGGAGGAAGGTCTGATGAACCCCGACCGCTTGAAGCTCACCCCGAGCTCCCCTCGCGCCACCCGGCAATCGCCTTCCCCCCATCCGGAGTGAGCGGTCCTGCCGACGCTCGGGCAGGGGCGTGCGAGCCGAGCGCCCCCCTGCAAACCCGCACGACGACGTGTTCCTGCACTCGCACAACGACTACGATCGCGCCCACCCCATCGACGACGCCCTCGCGGCCCACGCAGACGGCCTCGAGGTCGATGTGCACCTGCAGAACCAGGTGCGCTGGCACTGGCCGGGCCTGTCGAGGCTGGCCCATGGCGACCTGGGGTTCCGGCGCGAGCCGGCGCTTCTCGTGGGGCACGGCAGCCTCGAGGCCACCCTGCATCACGACGCGCTCGAAGACCTGTACCTGAAGCCGCTGCAGCAGAAAATCGACGCCGCTGGCGGCCAGCTGCCCGATGGCCCGCTCACCCTCATGATCGATCTCAAGTCAGAGAAGCGCGACGGCGACAAGATGTCGGCCTGGAAGAACATCGCGCCCGTGCTCGAGCGCTACAGATCGATGCTCACCCGTTACGAGAACGGCCGCGAAATCCCCGGCGCGGTGAACGTGGTCATCAGCGGCACCACCCCCGAGGTGCGCAACGCCATCGCGCAGGCGCCGACACGCTACACCGCCATCGACGGCACCCTGGGCGATCTCGACCATTCCCACTCCCCCACCCTCACCCCGCAGGTGAGCGCGCGCTGGAGCGACGTCTTTCACTGGAACGGCAAAGGGCCCATGCCCGAGGCCGAGCGAGAGCGGCTGCGCGATCTCACCGCAAAGGGGAACGCCCAGGGCATTCGGGTGCGCTTCTGGGAAGCACCCGACAACCCCCAGGCCTGGAGCGAGCTCGTCGATGCCGGCGCCGAGGTGAACACCGACCAGCCGCAGGCGTTCGCCCGCTGGCTCGAGCAGCGCCAGGGCGCCGCGGGGAGCTGACCGCCGGTCAGTTTCCGACGAAGGCGTCCGGCAGGTTGAACTGGTTCACGCCGGCGCCAGGGGTTCCGAAGGGGGTCCACCCCGCGCCGCTCATGTCGCTGATGGTGACGATGCGGTTGTTGCCCGTGTCGTGAATCACGATGCGGCCATCGGCCAGAACCTCGAGACCCGAGGGCTGGCGCAGCTGGTTCGTGCCGGAACCGAGCGTTCCGAACGCCACCCAGTTCGACCCGCTCATGTCGTCGAACCGCACGATGCGGTTGTTGCCGCTGTCGGCCACGTACATGCGCCCCCGAACGTCGAACTTGAGATCGACGGGCTGCGAGAACTGGAACAGGCCGCTTCCAGTAGAGCCGAAGGTCGTGATGTGCCCGCCCCCGATGCCATCGATGCGCACGAGACGGTTGCTGCTGTCGGCATACGTGATCGACGTGCCGGTCGGGTGCACCCGCGCCACGAGCGGGCCCGCGGCACCCGTCGCGTAGGTGCGCCAGTCTGAGACGTGCTGGTTCTGGCCCAGGGCGTGGGTGTCGTTGAGCTGCACCAGGCGGCGGTTGCCGTAGTCGGCCACCAGAACGTTGCCGCCGCTGGCGCAGCGCGCGGGGAACTGATCGACGCTGGTGGGGCGGTTGTACTGGTTGAACCCGCTTCCGGTGGCCCCCATGGTGGTCCACTGGCCTGGCTTGAACGCGGTGAAGCGCACGATCTGGTTGTTGCGCTGATCGGCCACGTAGACCACGGGATTCTTGCTGGTCTGGCCGTAGACGGCGCTGCGGGGCTGGTTGAAGCGGAAGTTCGCCCCCTGCTGGCCGAGCTCGCCCACCGACTTCCAGCCCGTGGCGTCGCTCTTCAACTGCACGACCCGGTTGTTGCCCGTATCGGCCACGAGCAGATCGACCGTGCCTGGTGCCGGTGGGGTGGGAGAGGTGTCGGTGATTGTCAGGCTTGCCGCGGCGCTCTGCGCGCCCATGGTGGCCGTGATGGTCGTCGTTCCCGGCGCCAGGCCCAGCGCGGACCCGAGCAGATCGATGGCGGCCACGAGGGGGTTGCTCGAGACCCACGACGCTTCGATGGTGACGTCTTCGAAGGTGCCGTCAGACAGCTGGGCGGTGGCGATGTAGTCGAGCACGTCACCCACCCCACGCACGGCAGTCGCAGGCTCCACCGTGAAGCCCACGACGGCGGGCTTCACCACCGTGAGCGCCGCGGTTGCGGTGAGGCTGTTGAACGTGGCCGTGATGGTGGTGGCCCCGGGAACGAGTCCGACTGCGATGCCGCTGCTGTCGATGGGGGCCACCGCGGGTGCGCTCGAGGTCCAGGTCACCTGGCGGGTGACGTCGACCGTGCTGGCGTCAGAGAAGGTGGCGATGGCGATGAAGCCTTGCGTGTCGTTCACGAAGAGGCTGGACGTGGTCGGCGTGATGGCCAGCGAAAGCATCGTCACCGGCGAGGTGACCGTGATGGTGGTGCCGCCCACCTGACCGCCGAACGCGGCGGTGATGTTGACGGGGCCGCCCGCCTTGACGCCCAGTACGGTACCCGCGTCGTTGATGGCGGCCACCGTCTCGTCGGCCGAGGCCCAGGTGGCGAACGCGGTCACGTCGCGCGTGCTGGCGTCAGAGTACGTGGCCGTGGCCGTGAACGGCTGGCTCGCGCCCACGGCGATGCTGGGGTTTGTTGGGGTGACGGTGATTCCCGTCACGGTGACGGCGCCGGTCACCGTCACCTGCGTGTCGGCGGTCTTGCCGGCGAACGCGGCGGTCACGGTGATGGGGCCTCCCGCCGTCACGCCGAAGACCACGCCCGCGCCGTCGACGTCGACCACGTTGGCGTTGGCCGACGTCCAGGTGGCGCTCCCCGTGACATCGGTGGTGCTGCCATCCGACCAGGTCGCCTTCGCGGTGAGGGGCTGGCTCGTCCCCGCGACGAGTGAGACCGTGGAGGGCGTCACGGTGATCCCCACCAGGGTGCTGGTGCTCACCACGTCGACCTGGGCTGAGGCGGTCTGTCCCTCGAGGGATGCCGTGACCGAGGTCGTGCCGTCGGTGACCCCGATGACCGCGCCCTTGTCGACCGCGGCCTTCGTCGCGCTGCCCGTGCTCCAGTCGACATCATCGGTCACGTCCTTGGTCGAGCCGTCGGCAAAGGTTGCCGTGGCGGTGAAGCGCACGGTCTCTCCCACCTGCACGGTTGCGGTGGGCGGTGTGACGGCGAGCCCGGTGACGCCCACGCTGAGATGGGCCACGCCAGCGGTGTCTCCCACAGCGGCGATGATGTCAGTCGCTCCAGAAGAGACGCCCGTCGCGCCGCCCGCGTCATCGACGGTGGCGACGGCGGCATCGCTCGACCGCCAGGTGGCGTCGTGGGTCACATCGACCGCGGTGCCGTCGGTGAGGGTGGCCGTGGCCGTGAACGCCTCGGTTCCCCCCACGCGCACCAACGCGTGATCGGGGGTCACATCGATGCGCGCGATGCTGCTGGTGCCGCGAATGGTCACCACGGAGACCTGCGACGGGAGCACCGTCGCTCTGGGCGCACGGTAGCCCGCGCTCCGAGCCTGGGCGTCGGTGCACTCGACGAGCACCCGGTAATCGCCCGCCGGCACCTGGGGCACCACCACGCTCATCTCCGAGGCGCCGGCGGGCCGCTGCGCCGTCACCGTCGGCACCACGGGCTGTCGCGTGCCGACCTCGACCACGCTCACGCGCACCGTGGTGGTGTTGGGGAAGTTGGGCGTGAGCTTGCCGACCATGCTCGGCTCCCTGTGGGGCGCCTTGGCGGTAGGGTAGAAGATGTCGACCTGCACCGCGCCGACCTGTGCCCCGCCATCTCCGCCGCTCGGCGCAAGGGGGCTGCCCGGTGCGGGCGGATGGCCGCCACATCCGCTGAGTGCCGCGACGAGCAACAGGGAGAGTGCTACGCAACAGGTGAGCAGAAGTCCGCGAAGACGGGGGGAGCGAATGGGGGGAGCCTTTCGAGGGGGATTTCCGGGAGTAGTATAGGGCCGGCATGCTTTTTCCTTCTGCGGAGGCGGCTTGCTCGCGGCCAGCTTGCCAGAGGCGGGTGCCTCGAACAGGCAACCCTCCCGCGTGAGGCGAATCACGGACCGTCCTCGGCAAGCGCGCTAGACTGAGGGCAGAGGAACCACGAAGCGCGAGTGCTTCGAGCGAGAAAGGACACGGGACATGAACCTCAAACCTCTTTTCACCGCCCTGCTCATGGGCGCGCTGGCCCTGCCAGCCCTGGCCGATGCGCCAGGCTCTGCGACCATCAAGAGCACCTCTGGAAGCCCTGCCCAGCACGCCACAACTGCGCCAAACCCGTCGGGCGCGAGCGCCATCAAGAAGCTCGACACGGTTGATCTCGTCGCCTTGAAGCTCGAGCTCTCGTCAACCAAGAGCGGGGCCGTGCAGCCAGGCAGCGCGGTGGAAGGCGGCAGCCCGCTCAATGCGATGGTGACCGTGCGCAATCAGGGCAACGTGGCCTCTGCACCGTACACAGTGAAGGTCAAGAACGCGACCGGCGTGCAGTTCTTCACGTCCCCCCAGCAGCCACCGCTGGCTCCAGGGCAGCAGGTCCAGCTCATCGTGCCCATCATCGCCTGCGCAAGCTCATTCGTGGCTGTGGTCGACTGCACGCCCGACGCGTGTCCCCCGAACAACACCTCAGCCCCCTTCAGCATCAAGCTGTACACCGCCTGCGACTTCCATGCCAAGAGCATCGCGCTCTACAAAGACGGTCAGCCCATCTCGAGCGCCACCGCGGTCTACCCCGGGCAGAAGCTCGAAGCCAGAATCACCTACAGCAACGTGCTCTCACTGGGCCAGGGAACCTTCCAGTTCCACGTCGATCTGCAGAGCCAGGACGGGCAGACCGTCACCTCGCAGAAGGCAATCACGAGCTCGGCCCAATCTGGCGTCGAGCGCGTCGACGTCCTCTCGTTCCAGGCCCCCCCCGTGGCCGGCGAGTACACGTACCGCGGCTTCCTCAACCCGCCTCCAAACGCAACCGATAAGAACACGTCAGACAACTTCACCCCATGGGCGGGGCTCTCAGTAGTGAAAGCTCCCCCGCAAGCCGTCAAGAAGGTGCAGCCGTAGAGAAGGCGCTTCCCGCCCAGGCCGATGCGCCGCCATCACGACAGATTCAGACAACGCCTGCTGATTCAACCGCCACAAAGACGGTCAAGCCGAAGGACCAGTTCCCCCAACCAGCCCAGGTGTCAATGGCCCTGAGCTACGGTCTGCAAGACATCTCTGGGGCGAACGTCCAGACGGTTCCACCCAGCGTCTGAGACTTTATCCCGCAACAAAGCAGTCCCAACCCCACGCACCTCGTCTATGCCCCGCTCGTTGAAGGCGTGCGTCTGGCAGGTCTTCTCCCCGAGGACCGGCAGGCGGACGCGCATGCCTTCAGGAGAGCCGCCTTCCCTTGACCACACCTCGAACGAACGTCTGATCTCCTCCACCCGGTGTTGCGTCCGGCCCCGTCACAACCGCAGGCGAACGAGGCTCCGTGCCCCCGCGGTCGCGCAGGCTGCCACGCTCTCCACGCGGCATCGGCGGCAGGAACTCCTCGCGATTTCAAGGAAGCACCGTCCTCCATTCGCGTGTCAACCAACATGGAGGAGCCTCAGGACCCCCCTGGAGCGCCCGCGATTCGCCGCCTGCCGGACCTGACAGACAAACGCCGTGATAGCCCCTGCTCCCGTTGCTCGGACCGATTACCGCAAAGCGCTCCTCCTGTTCACGCCCCTCGGGGCGCTGACCGTGCCCGTCTACTGGCACCTCGCGCAGCAACCAGAGACTCCCCCCTCGCTCAGCGTCTGGACCCTCGTCGCCCTGTCGGCCCTCGCAAACGTCGTGGTGCTCACCTACCACCACCTGATTCCCGCCCACCCGAAGTTCATGCTGCGGCCCTGGCGACGGGCCGTGCTTCGCATCCACGTCCTGTCCGGCACGGTGGAGCTGTTCGCCGGGCTCACGGCGTGCCTCTGGCCGTCAACGTGGGCCGGCTCCATCACGGCCATCGCCGCCATCTTCTTTCACGTACCGTCGGCACTCATGCAGACCCGCATCGTCTTCGGCAGCCGCGCCGTCATGGTCCCCTCATACCTGCTGTGCATCATCACGCACGCGTTCTGCGCCGCCCAGCTCCTGCTGCATCCCACCTCGGTGATGTGGGCGACCCACACATTCATCATATTCAACATCTATGTCTGGTGTCGCGTCTACTACTACACCTTCGACCTGACAGGGCTCTTCGCCGGCAATCGCTACACGGTCTCGATCCTCTTCGCCGGCGCAACCATGCTCACCCCGCTGCTCGGTGCCCTCGGCTTCCTCATGCTCGTAGGGTTCGTCGGGACCTACGTGCTCTTGTATCGCACCCTGTACATCTCCACCGAGGCCCAGATGCACGACTTCGTGCACGAACGCCAACGAGAGGCGGCCGCGTCCGTTCACTCCGAGCACCCGCTCGAGGGGATCGAACCCGTGACCGACGAGGCCGCGCTCGCCGCCCAGTTCGCTTCGCTTGACACCGACGGTGACGGATTCCTCAACCGCGACGACGTGCGCCACGCTCTCGCGGTGTGGCCCGTCTCGCCAGCCGTGCTCGACGCCTACGCACGGGAAGTGACCGAGCAGGGCCCGCTCGATGCGGAGGGCTTCCAGCGTCGCGTCTGGTCGATCGACGCGGTGCGTCAGCACGGACGCAGCGCCCTCGCCTTCGAGCGCGCGGTGACCGACCGGGACCGAGCCGAGCTCGTCTTCAGGCAGCTCGATCGCGACGGCAGCAACGATATCGACCTCGGCACACTCCTCGAAGAATGGGGACTTCCGCCAGAAGAGACACAAGCATGTCTGCACGACCTCGCCAAGACGGGATCGAACGTCCATGCCCTCGACTTCGAGACATTCTTCCACCGCATGCCAACGGTATGGCAGTTCATGTATCACCACGTCCTGCGCATCGCCTACGGTCGAGAGCGAAGCGAGATGGTGGGGCGGGCGCTGCGGGTCATGCGAGAAGCGTGGCGCGCACGCGCGCTCGGCGACCGGGTTCGCCAAGACCTGCTCTTCCGGGTGCCCTTCCTCCAGCAGGAGTGCGACAGCCTCATCTGCGATCTGGCCGCTTCGGCGACCGTGGTCCGCTGCAGCCCGAACGACATCGTCATCGCCGAAGGGACCGTGGCAGATCGGTTCTTCGTCGTCGCCGACGGGCACCTGCGCGTCACCTGCAACGAGGAGCCCATCACCGAGCTGGGGCCCGGCGCCTGCTTCGGCGAAGGCGCCCTGCTCACCGACGAGCCGCGAGCCGCTACCGTCA
>RGZZ01000229.1 GCA_010028905.1 Pseudomonadota bacterium
GCTGTACAGCGCTCCCCCGATCTCCAACATCCGCCCCCCCAGTGGCCCTCAGGCGGCTCCCCCGGGTCCTCGTCCGGTTGCTCCACCCCCTGGCGGCCCGGTTGCCGCGCGACCGAGCGGTGGCCCGATTGCGCCCCCCTCCGGTGCGCCCAGCGGACGGCCAGCCCCCGGCTCGCAGCCGGGTGGTCCTCCAGGAGACCCCCGCGCCATGGCCCCGCCGGTCAGCACCGGACCCGCAGGCACGTCGAAGGGATACGGAGAGATCAAGGTCCTCTCGGCGGACGAGCACAAGATCTCGTTTGCCCACGAAGGCGTACCCGACCTCAAGCTCGCCGCGGGAACCACGAGCTTCAAGCTCTCTCCGAGCGTGAAGCTCGAGGGCATCTCCGTGGGCACCTCCTGCGATTTCTACGTCGACAAGTCGTCCGGTGAGATGGTTGTCGTGGCCTTCGGCTTCGGCCCTGCTGGCAGCGAGCCCGCGCCGGGCGGACCGCCTCCTCCCTCCGGTATTCCGCAGGGCGGTGGTGGCCCAGGTCCCGCCGCCTCTGGCGCGCCCGCGCCGCCTCCTCCCTCTGGAGGACCGCAAGCGGGAGCCCCTCCCCCGTCTGGTGGCCCCCGCCTCAACCCGCCTCCTCCCGGAGGATCCGCTGCTGGCGCCCCGCCACCGGCAGGGAAGCCTCAGCCCGGTGCCCCTCCTCCGTCAGGCGCACCGCAGCCGAAGCAACCGTGAGCCCCGCATCGCGGATGTCGAACCGACATCCGCGATTCTGTCTGCGGCGCATCCTTGACGGGATGGCCGGAGGCCTGTGTTTCTGGTAGACTCGAAGCGTATCGTGTCATCCTCCAACCCGCGCAGCTCTCCTCGACGCCTCCCCTTGCGATGGGCTTTGCTTCTATTGCTGGGCAACCTTGCCGTGCTCGCCCTCATCAGCGTGGCCCGCGTGCCTGGAACGTCCGCGGGCGCCATGGTCGTGCAGAGCCCGCCTGCGCAGAGCGCCGCGCCATCGCCCTCGT
Organism: Pseudomonadota bacterium; assembly: GCA_010028905.1. NCBI lineage: Bacteria > Pseudomonadati > Pseudomonadota > Pseudomonadota bacterium. The sequence goes on from RGZZ01000229.1 coordinate 1,015, forward strand.
CCAACGCTACCCCGCAGATCACCATGGGCTGCAAGGCGCTCGAGCCAGATCCTCCGTTCGTGAAGGCGCTCGACGCCCTGGCCGAATATGCCCGCGAGGAACGCGCCGATTCCACTGCCCAGCTGCGCATGGTCGCGGGTGAGCTGGACCCGTCGATGAACCACAAGGAGCGCATGCAGGCGCTTCTGACCGAGGCTCGGCGTCAGCTCGACGTGGTGGTGAGCCGCTCGAACAAGGGCCTGCGCCAACCGGGCGCGCGCAGGCTTGTCAACGCCTACTGCCTGCGCAAGCTGAACCCCGGATCAGCCCCGTCGGGAAAGCCCCCCGCGGGCGTCGTTCGTGACGACCAGACCCTCGGTACCCTCGAAGAGATCGGCTACGCCTATGTGCTGGGTCCCGGCACCGACCCGACGCGCTTCCTGGGCTACTGCAAGGAGTGCTATGCGGGCGACCCGCAGCGCGACGAGGTCTACAAGCAGCTGCTGAAGGGCTTCCTGGGCCAGCGCCGCTGCGAGAGCCTCGCCAGCAGCGTGTCGCGCCTGTGTCCGCCGCTGCGTGGCAAGAACGCCGCCGACGTGGGGTGCGGACTGGGGCCCCTGCTGCCCTACCTGCTCGAGCAGACAGGGCCGACAGGGCAGGTCTGGGGAGAAGACATCGATGCAACCCTGCTCGACTTCATCCGCTACGCAGCGACACACGGCATGCCTGCTCTGCAGCGCGCCCACCTGCAGCTGGGGCAGCACGAAGACGTCATGCTCGAGGCCGGCGCAATGGACGCGGTGTTCCTCGTGCAAACCCTCCACTGCGTCGAGAACGACCTCAACGAAGACGAGCGCATCACCGGCCTGACGGTGAAGTGGCTGCGCTCGATACGACGTGCGATGCGACCGAACGCGGTGCTCATCATCGTCGAGGATGGTCGGCACATCACCCCCAGGTTCGCCCGAAAGCTCCTCACGCAGGCCGGTTTCGTGGAAGACGCGAACATCATGAGCGCCGAGACCGGCGAGATCGGTGAAGGTTCGACAACAGGATTCATCCTCCGGGAGCGCGTTGCGCACAAAGGAGGAAGATGACCCCCACATCCAGGCGTCAGCCACCGGAGGCCACATGAGAACCACCCCAACCCTCACGCTCATCGTGTTGAACGCACTCGCCGCCGGCGCGCTGCTGCACGGCCGCGGAGCGCCTCCCCCTGCGACGGCCGTTCCCCCCGTCGCGTCGAGCGCGGCGCCTTCCCTCCCGCCGAGAGCAGCGGGCATTCCGCCCCCCCCGTCGAGCGCTCGACCGAACACCGCCACGGTGGGGTCGACCGCGTACGTCGACGCCGACGTGCAGCGGTATGCGCTGACGGCCGCAGAGACCAACTTCACACGCGTGGGCTGGCAGATCGGCCTTGACCACGCCCAGAAGGTTGCCCAGGAGAAGAAACGCCCGCTGTTCATCTTCTCGATGCACGGCACGTTCGACAGTCGCTGTTGACCCGCTGGATCAGCATACAGGGCCGTGATGCTCTGTGATGACAAGGTGCAGGACAAGCTCAACCGCTACTTCGTCCCGGCCTACGTGCCAGCCGAGGAGCTCTACCCCTACGTGCGCGCCAGGACGGGAGAGGATCCCACGCTTCGGTATCTCATCGCCACCTATGTCATCCACCCCATGACCGGTGAGATCATCGATGTGCTGCCCCGCTCAGGCGACAGCCCCGCCGTGAGCGCAGAGGCCGTGGCAGCGCGACTCGACGAGATCATTGCCCAGCTGGGGCTCAAGCCCGGAGAGCCCTTTCCCGCGTACACCCACGTCGCTCAGAGAAAAGACGGCCTGCATCTGCAGGTCGTCACGCGCCACGACACCGTGCCACCCAGACCGTTCATGATCGACTGGATCGACCTCTCTCCCGAAGAAACAGACAGCCTTCTGCCTCCCAAGGGGTCGCTGGCCGACTACAAGGTGCCACGCGCGGTCACCCGCAGTCTGCTGCTGCACTTCAGGCCGTCCCCCGAGGTTCGCGATCGCGCTGACACACGTTCGAAGGACGACCAGGGCAGCTTCCTCCTGTGGGACCTCGATTCCGACGCCATTCACCGACTTGGTGAAGCCTGGCTCGATGCCCGCCCCACGGCCGATGCGCAGACAGGCCTCGTCACGGTAACCCTTGAAGGTGGATTCACCATCACCCCGTCGGCCGACAGAGCGCCCGTCGGACAGGGGCCCTGGAAGTCCGGAGTCACGGCGTCGTCGAAGGTGTACGGCTACCTGAGATACGACCCCGCGAACCGCACCATCAAGGAGATTCGGTTCACAACCCTCGACGGCATGTGCCTCGACGCCCGTGGCAACCAGTATGCGTTCCATGACGTGGCGCACATGACGTCGACACGATGGCCCTGAGATCGGAAAGGGCAGCCCTGTGAGCGGAACGAGAAGAGCCATCATCGGTCTGCTGATTCTCGCCAATGCCCTCATCATGGCGCTCATCAGCAGACATCCGACCGCGGCGCCGGCCGTCACGCAGCGAGCCGCAGGCCATCAAAAGAACATCCTGCTCATCACGGTGGCCTGCCTGCCCCCCAGCCTTGTCGGCTGCTACGCGCCAGGCTCCCAGGGTTCGTCGCTCACCCCCCACATCGACACCCTTGCGCGCGAGGGCGTGCGCTACGCCGACGTCTGCGCACAGACCGACTTCACCACGGGCAGCTCGCTCTGCCTGCTCTACTCGCGCTACTACTTCGAGGTCATGCGCCCCGATCAGCGCGCCCTGTCGATGCCAGAGTACTTCCACAAGCAAGGCTATCGAACCGCGGGCTTCGTCTCCACGATACACCACACAGAATCGCGATTCGAGAACGCCTTCGAGACCTACCGGATGCCCATGCTCAGCAAAGGCGAGGAGCGATTCAAGGCCGCCGACATCACGCAATGGGCCGTCTCCTGGCTCGAATCCGGCTCCCGCGAGCAGCCCTGGTTCCTGTGGACCGACTACTGGGACCTGCACGGCCCCTTCGCCCCTGGGGAGAGCGTCACGCAGACGTTGCGTGAGGTCGACCGCAACATCGGGCGCACCATCGAGGCGCTCTCCCGCCTGAACATGCGCGATGACACCCTCATCGTCTTTGCGTCGCAGCACGGCCTCGGAACCGCAGAGCGAGGCGTGGGCGCGCACGGCCCCTACGAGGCCGTGATCTCGGTGCCCATGATCATGTGGCGCCCCGGCCTGCTCGAACAGGGCGTGACCGTGAAGGAGCCGGCCATGCTGGTCGACATCTTCCCCACCGTGCTGGCGGCCCTGAAGCTGCCTGCGGTTCCCTGCTCGGGAATCAATCTGCTCGGCCCCCGCGCATCAGATCGCGTCGTGTACGCACAGACCGACCAGCTGGAAGCCGCAGTGGCCCGTCAGAACGGCTTGAAGCTGATCGAGTATCTCAAGGACTTCAAAGTGCCTCACGACCTGGGCGGGGGAAAGGTCTCCTGGACCGTCGTGCGACCTCGGGGAACAAAGGAGCTCTACGACGTCGCATCCGACCCTGGTGAGCGGCACGACCTGATGCAAACACGTCAGCGCGACGCGGCCCGTCTCCAGGGGCTGCTCCACGCCTGGCAGGGCGATCTCGCCAACACGAACGTCAATCACGGGTACAGCCCCGAGCTGAAGCAAGCGCTGCAGAAATACGGCTATTTCTGATGCGCCACCGCGGCTGGCTCGTGCTGGCGGGCCTGAACCTCGTGGCCTTCGCCGCCATTGCGCTCCTCAGCCGCCCACGCGCACCGCACCGTCTTCCCAACGTGGTGATATTCTCGATCTGCTCGCTGCGCGCAGATCGACTCGCCAGCCTTGGCGGAACCTCGAGCCTTACGCCCGCCATCGATGCCCTGGCACGACGTGGCGTGGTGTTCGAGCACGCCTACACCCAAGGCTCATCGTCGCGCCCCAGTCACCAGACCCTGTTCACCGGACGCTATCCGCGCATCCCCCCGGGCGCCACCCATCGACAGGTCCCCGAGGGAGAGACCACGCTCGCCGAGGTCCTGCGGGCGCACGGCTACGCCAACGCGGGCTTCACCGGAGGCGGCGACGTCGCCGCGGTATGGGGATTCTCACGCGGATTCGACGTCTACTCCGATGACGGGGGCTCGCAGAAGCTCCTCGATTGCGTCACCCACGGGCTGACCTGGCTCGATGGCACCTGGCGGCGAGAGCAGCCCTTCATGCTCTTCATGGAAGCCTCCGACGTTCACCCCGGCCCGCCGCAGATCGCCCTCTGTCCCGACGCGGCCTCGTTGGATGCAGACGCGCAGCTCGTTCATCGGGTGCTGGGAACGCCGCCGCAAGGCGCCCTCGACATCTACCAGGGAAACTACTACCAGCGTCCCGTCACGGGGAAGCGGTCGTTCACCGAACAGATCAACGAGCTCGAGCGCCATCCGGAGCGACACGCCCCCCAGCGCCTCACCGAAGGCATGAAGCGGCACTTCATCGCGCACTACGACGCGGGTGTCCGAAAAGCAGACGACGCCTTTGGAACCCTGATGGCAGGCCTCGCTTCAAGAGGCCTGCAAGACGAGACGCTGGTGATCGTCATCGGCGATCACGGCTGGGATCTGTTCGAGAAGGGCTTCTTCCGGAACACCGTGCACTGCTACGATGGCATCGGACGCGTGCCCCTGGTCATGGCCGGGCCCACGCTGCCTCGAGGTCGCCGCGTCACGGGGGTGGCGGGCCTCATCGACGTGGCCCCCACCGTGCTCGACTACCTGGGCATCGCGCCCGAGAAAGACCACGAGGGGCACTCGCTCCTGGCCGCCATGCGAGAGGCGGGGGGCGGGACGAGCACACCCGCCCCCGACGCCCTTCCGCGGTATGTCGTGTCGTACAGCGACACGCGGGTGCACCTGCGAATGGGCGGGTGGGAACTGGTGATGTTCACCGATGAGAAGAGGGTCGAGCTGTACGACCAGAAGAGCGATCCGGACGAGCTTCGCGATCTCAGCCGTGTGCCCGCGCGCGCGCAAGCACTGAAGAGCATGCTCGCGTTCTTTGACCAGGAGCAGGTCAACCACGCGCTCCCCAATCCGGTGAACGACGTCATGCACCTGACCGACAGTCCGCAGGTCCAGCGATCAGTGCCCGAAGACGTTCGCACGTTCATGCGCCAGTACGGATACTGGTAGCGCGACCGAGCGACTCACGATCTGCCCGCCGCACCCCTCCCAGGCAACCTGTGGAACGGCGGCAGGCGCGTGACCCCGTCACCGAGGCTGCTCTTTGGGCACCGCTCGCAGCAGGAAGCCCACGACACGAGGTCCGGGGCACCCATCATACGCCGGCATCTCGAACTCCACCCGAAATCCTGTTGCCTCGAGATGTCGGAGCACGAAGTCCTTGTCGATGTGGCGACCGTCTTCCAGAATCACAAGACATCCCCCTCGACGCAGCGCCTCACGAATCGAGCCGAACCAGACCGTGGCATTGCGGTTCGTGCCTTGTCCCCCCTGATACGCGTGCAGCCCCTGCACGCACAGCACCACGTCGCAGCTCCTCGGCGCGAGGCGCACGTCGAGCGGTGTGCCGAGCTGACGCCGAACCGCCGACAGCTCCGGAAGGCCATGGGTCTGCGCGTATTCGAGAAAGGCCAGGAGCGACGGCTCCTGCTCCTCGGCCCACACCGTACCCGAGCGACCCACCCGTTGCAGCACCCACGGCAGCTCTTCGCCCAGGCTGCAGCGCACCACGGCCACGGTCTTCCCCTCGAGGGGAGGCATGCCGTGGGTGAGGTGCGACTGAAGAACCTCCAGACGCTTGTCTGCGAAGAATCCCTTGGTGAATGCGTGAAAGATCGGATCGCCTTCCGGCTCTCTCGTGTAGCACTGCAGGCTGTAGTCAAGGAACCTGGAGGGGTCTGCCTCGGGTCCGAAGGCATATCGGAAGACGACCCGCTCGAGCTTGCCCAGCGGCAGGGTGCGCGAGCGCTGTGCCTCGCACCAGGCGCGAACCAGGCGACGCGTCTCGGGGTTGCGATCACGCGTTGGTGGCGAAGTGTCAGCCTGGTCGAGCTTCTGCAGGGCATTGCGCAGGAGGGCTTCGCGACGGCTCTCCGCCGTTGCGTCCGGATGCTCTCCCGCAGCCAGCCGAAGCGCGCCCGAAGCACTTCGTCGGTCTTCACGCTCGGCTTCGAGCAACATGCGAAGCGCGTCGCAGAAGTCCGGATCCGGCTCGAGCGGGGCCCCCCCGTGATACGACGCGGGTGACCAGTCTGCCGCCCGCGCGGCAGCGGAGACCGAGGGCAGAGGCGTGGCATGAGAAGTCGCCGCTCGCTGCGGGCGCCCGATGAGAAGACAGGCAAGGCCGAGGGCGGAAGCGATGCAGAGGAGCACGGTCATGCCCCTGAGGCTCGTCATGCGGGCCTGTTCGAGCGCTCGAAGAGGGTACCCTTCTCTCAGGAAGCCTCGTCGGGTCAACGCACGCTCCTGAAGGAGTCCCCTCGATGAGATACGAAGGCTCGGCGCGGACCGAGTGTGGCAACCGTCCCTTCGGCCCCCCCACGAGAGCACACAAGAAGGAAGGCATCGCATGCAGCGCAAGCGTGACATCGCACTGACCATCGCCATCTTCTCCGGCGCATTCATCATGGGGTGCACCCCGAATGCAGGCCCCCAGACCGCTCCGACGACAGGCGTTCAGATCACGAAGGGCCCCGCAAGCTCGCCCGGCGCGTCTGAGAGCCCCAAGGCCATCGGGGGAAGCCCGGCTCCTGCACTGAGCCCTGCGCCCCTCGCCAGCACGCGACCCGATGCCGGCCCCCCCCCTTCACCGCAGGCCTCAGGGCAGTCGAGTGCAGGAAATCCCTACGCGTCGCCGCCTGCGGGTGCCATTCTCGTCAACGGGGGTGAGGTGAAGAGCATGTCCGC
>RGZZ01000230.1 GCA_010028905.1 Pseudomonadota bacterium
AACGTCAGCCGCATCGTCTCGCGTGTGCCGGGTCGAATCGTCGTCGAGCTCATGCCCGACAGCGGCCCTTCCTTGCAGATACGCGCCACAGACCCGGCCAATCCCGTGCGCTACATCCGCTTCCTCAAGCCCGGCACGGAGGCCACGTACGCGTCACAGCCCTTCGACCCCGCCTTTCTGCAGCGCTGGAGCGGGATGCGCACCTACCGCTTCATGGACTGGATGGCCACCAACGGGTCGACCCAGCGCGCGTGGACCGACCGTCCCCGCCCGACCGACGCCCGATTCACCGACAGGGGCGTGCCCGTCGAGACCATCATCGCGCTGTGCAACCGCCAGGGCGTCAACCCCTGGATCTGTGTTCCGCACCAGGCCGACGACGACTACGTGCGCAACCTCGCCGCGGCCTTCCGCGACGGCCTCGATCCCTCGCTGAAGGTGTGGGTCGAGTACAGCAACGAGGTGTGGAACGGCGGGTTTCCGCAGGCAGCCTACGCCGAGCAGCGCGCCCGCGAGCTCGGTCTGGGCCCCGCCGATCGCCCCTGGGAAGGGGCAGCCATGTACTACAGCAAGCGCTCGGTTGAGATCTTCACCCTCTTCGAGCAGGTGATGGGAACGCGGCAGCGCGTGGTGGCCGTGCTGGCGTGGCAGGCCGCCAACGCCTGGACCGCCGAGAACATCGTGCTGCCGTCGTTCAACGCGGGACAGCGCGCCGACGTGCTCGCCGTCGCCCCCTACCTCACCTTCACCCCATCGCCAGGCGGCACGCCTGACGCCAACGTGGTCGCGACCTGGACCCTCGATCAGCTGATGACCCACGTCGAGACCCAGGTCTTCACCGAGGCGACCACCTGGATGCGCGATCAGAAGGGGGTGGCCGACGCCTATGGCCTCGAGCTGGTGGGCTACGAGGGCGGGCAGCACCTCGTGGGCGTCGGGGGGGCCGAGAGCAACGCCACCTTGACCTCGCTGCTCACGGCGGCCAATCGCTCGGCCCGCATGGGCACGCTCTACACGCGCTACCTCGACGCCTGGAGCGCCAGTGGTGGCGGGCTGATGTGCCTCTACAGCTCGTGCGGCGAGTGGAGCGGCTACGGGTCGTGGGGACTCACCGAGTACGCCGACGAGACCGCCGCTGACCAGCCCAAGCTCAACGCCGTGATGCAGTGGAACGCCGCCCATCTGCTGCCGTGATGCCCCTGTCGACCGCGCGCCTCGGCCTGGCTCGGACGCACAGGCCGAGGGCTCGGCGGCGACGCACGGAACGGTCGCGCGCCGGGTGCCCGGCGCGCGGCCGCGCTACTGGTGGCCTGGGTGCTGCGGAGGGGGAGCCGCTCCCTGCGGCAGGTTCATGATCACGCTGTTGCCGCCGGGAAGAACCGTCACATCGAGGTCGTTGGGCAACCGACGCACAAACTCATAGTCGAGCACGCCGCGATTGGCGCGCAGGGCGATGCCGCGCAAGCGAATGGCCTCGGCCTGCCCCTCTGACTGCACGACCTTCTGCTGGGCCTTGATCTTCTCGATCTGCAGCAGGAACTGCTGGGCCAGCACCTGTTGCTGGGCCACCTGCTTGCTCACGATGGCCGCCTCGTACTCCTTCGAGACGTAATCGACGTTGCGCAGCAGCACCCGCTCGAGCCGGATTCCCTTCGACTCGAAGCTCGGCGCCAGGGCCGTCTGAATGCCCTGCTCGACCTCGCGGCGCTTGCCGGGGAACGAGACGACCCCATCCCCGTCCTTCGTCTCGACAGCGCTGGCGTTGCTGTAGATCGACATGATGGGGTACTGGCTGACGACGGTGCGCACCGCCTCACGCGTGGCGGGGCGCACGATGGTGTTGATGTAGTTCGACCCCACGGTCTTCCAGAGCTGGTGAGCGTCGCCCGGCTCGATGTGGAACAGCACCGTGACGTCGATGCGCACCTGCAGACCCTCGGTGGTCTGACACACCATGGCGTCATCGCCGGCCACCGCGCCGTCATCGTGCTTGCTGCTCATGGTGTACTCCTGGGTGCGCACGCTCCACGGCTGCACGTGCGCCCACGGCCTCACCAGATGCCAGCCGGCCGAGAGATCGACGCTCTGGATGCCGCCCGCGAGCGGGTCGTACACCGCCCCCACGGCGCCGGGGGGAACCTCGACCCAGCAGGCGGCCACCAGCCCCGCGCTGAGAAGGCCCATGGCGATTCCCAGGCACCCACGCGCCAGAAGAGTCGTGCCCACCCGCGCACCGGTCAGGAACAGGGCGGTGGTGAGAAGCGTGACAGCGAACAGCACGGCGTCGCGCATGTCAGTGCCCTCCCTTCAGCACGGGCAGCAGCCCGGCCGGCAGATACAGCGTGTTCAGGCGAGGCGCCACTTTCTGGATGAACTCGTACTGCACCACTTCCGGATTCTCACGCAGCGTGGCCCCGCGCTGCTCGATGGCGGACGCCTCGCCCCTGGCCTCGGCGATGACAGTCTGCTTCTCGATGCGCGCCTTCTCGAGCTTCTGCTCCTCGGTCTGCACCTGCTGCTGGGCCACCTGCTTGGCGTTGATGGCGTCGGCGAACGCGGGGTTGCCGTACGAGACGTTGCGGATGAGCAGCTGCTCGAGCACCACGCCCTTCTCGCTGAAGAGCGGCTTCATGGCCTCGGTGACCTCGCTCTCGATGACCTTTCGCTTGGTGGTGTAGACGTCGACCACCGAGTAGCGGGCCGCCACCATGCGCAGCACGTTCTGGGTGTAGGGGCGCACGATGAGGCCCACGATGTTCTCGCCCAGACGATCCCAGACGCGGTTGGCCATGGCTGGATCGACGTGGAAGAGCACCGTGCAGTCGATGGCCACGTTCATGCCCTCATTGGTCTGGCAGCGGATGGCGTCGTCACTCTGACCGCTCTCCTCGGAAGCCCCCTGGCTGGTGCCACTCATGGTGTAGCTCTGGGTCTGCTGCGAGAAGACCTTGGTTCGCCAGTACGGCATGACGAAATGGAGCCCCTCGGGCAGCACCCCCGCCTGAATGCCTCCGCGCAACGGGTCGTACACCGCCGCAACGTGGCCCGGTGGCACCGTGACCACGCTCTGGGTGGCAAACACGAAGATGACGGGAACCAAGGCGATTCCCAGCGCGAGCAGGGCCGGACGGCGGACCTGGATGTCGGGCAGGCGGTTTCGATTGCTGAAGCCGCCGTTGGACGCCCCCCCGGCCCAGCTCACCGACAGGGCCACGATCAAGAAGATCCACAACAGGTCAAGCAATGCGCCGAGCATCTGCGCGTCTCCCATCAATGGTTGGGGCTGAAATGCCTCTCCTGAAGATTGATTCCCGCCCCGGCAGGCCTCTCCCCTCTGAGGGCGAATGCGGGCCGCGCCAGTTGGCAACAAAATCTACACATCCGGCCCTTGCCCCCGGGCGGCATTGCTGTTACACTTCGCCCGGACGCGAAGACAACGGAACGCGCCCCGCCTCACACATGATCACATTCACACTCATCACCGTCGTCCTTCTGGGACTGGCCTTTGACTACGTAAACGGATTCCACGACTCGGCGAACTCCATCGCCACCGTGGTGACCACCCGCGCCCTTTCCCCGAGAAACGCGGTGATCATGGCGGCCATCCTGAACTTCATCGGGGCCTTCATGTTCGAAGGTGTTGCCAAGACCGTGAGCAAGGGCATCGTCGAAGCCCACCTGGTTGACAACCAGGCCATCATCCTCACGGCCCTGGTGGGCGCCATCACGTGGAACCTGCTCACCTGGTGGTGGGGGCTGCCGTCCTCGTCTTCCCACGCCCTCGTGGGGGGGCTTGTGGGGTCCGCCCTGGTCTTTCGCGGATTCAACGCGGTCATGTGGTACGATGGCGTGTGGAAGAAGGTGCTGCTGCCGGGACTCGTGAGCCCCTGCCTCGGCCTCTTCGGCGGGTTCCTCGTCATGGCCGCCATCATGTGGATCTTTCGGCGGGCTCGTCCGCACGAAATGACCGTGGGGTTCAGATACGGTCAGCTCTTCTCGGCGTCGGCCCTCTCCCTGGCCCACGGCACAAACGACGCCCAGAAGGTGATGGGCATCATCACCCTCGCCCTCGTCGCCGGACACGTGCAACACGACTTCGCCATTCCCATGTGGGTCAAGTTCGCCTGCGCCCTCATGATGGCGCTGGGAACGGCTGCGGGCGGGTGGCGAATCATCAAGACCATGGGGAGCAACCTCGCCAAGCTCACACCGGTCAACGGCTTCGCGGCGCAGGCGACCGCGTCTGGCATCCTCTTCTCCACCGCCTGGCTGGGCATGCCCGTCTCCACGACCCACGTCATCTCCGCCTCCATCATGGGCGTGGGCGCCACGCGTCGCCTCAGCGCGGTTCGCTGGACGGTGGCCGGACGCATCCTGAGCGCCTGGTTCGTGACCCTGCCCGCCGCCGCCAGCGTCTCCGCTCTGATGGTGCTTCTGCTCAAGCCCTTCATCCCCGAGCTCCAATGAGCACGACAAAGCCTTTCGCACGGGTCCCCCGTCCGCAGGAGACCCGACTTCAACGACAAAGAGCCACGCCATGAAATTCAGCCTGTTGCCCAAGGAAGAGAAGTTCTTCGACCTCCTGAAGACGCTCATGCAGAACACGGTCGACGCCACCGACACGTTGCAGGGACTGTGCAAGAGCTGGTCGCCCACCTCGCCCGCCTTCGATCGTCTCGAGTCACTCGACGCCAGCACCGATGACCTGCGTCACGAGATCGTGCGCCAGATCAACACCACGTTCGTGACCCCCATCGACCGTGAAGACATCCACGCCGTCGCAGCCCACATCGCCAGCGCCTTCGGACGGGTTCACGCCTTGACGCTTCGCCTGCAGGTCTACGCCCCCGACACCCTGCCCGAGGCCTGCTCGGTGCTCATCGACCTGCTGACCCAAGCCTCGCAGTGCGCCGCCGAGATGATTCGCGTGCTCCCCTCGTTCAAGGACTGCTCGGCGCCGCGCAAGGAGATGGCCAATATCGAGAAGAAGTCAGATCAGGTCTATCGCGAGGCGCTCGGTGGCCTGTTCATCCCAGGCGCCGACCCGCTCTACGTGATCAAGTGGAAAGACATCTACGAGAGCCTCGAAGACGCCGTCGACGAGTGCGACGATCTCTGCGACCTCGTCGAGTCGATCATCATCAAGCACGGCTAGATCCGGCGTGGCGCACGCCAAGACATCTTTCGCGCACGGAGAAGGAGGGCACCCCCACGCAGGAAGAGCTGATCGACGATCTCGATGAAGGCAGTGCCTTCACCGAGGTGGGCGTGGAGAGCGCCAACGCGATCCACGACCGCCGACAGTTCGAGTCGAAGTTCGACTTCCCGCTCGATCCCGTCCGCACGCCGGACGAGCGATATGCGTACGAGCTCGACGTCTACTTCTTCGTGCCGCGCAGCATGGGGGCGCCCGCCGACATCTATCCAAAAGATCGCTTCTTCGCCAGCCTCACCCACTATCTGCGCATCCACGCCCCAGACACCGTCATCCCTCGGCTCGACGACGCGCGCGCGTGGACCCTCCCCAGCGCCGACGAGTACCTCGCGGCCCATCTCACGCACCTGAAGCGCCAGCACCTCGGCTCGCTCGTCGTGCAAGATGTGCGCCTCTTCGCATGTTCGATCTTCTCGCACTACAAGCGAACCGCCGCGCGCCTCGAGCAGGCGCTGGCAAGAAGCGACGTCGCGGCTCGAGAGAAGGCCCTCGACAGCGTTCTCGAGAGCCTCGCGCAGCTCGACACCATCGTCGGCACCTACCGTACGCGCTACGTTCAACGCGTGCGCGGCGAGATGCTGATGCTCGACGAAGAGGTGAAACGGGCCTTCCTGCTGGTCGACGAATATGTGTCGTACGGGCGTGAGTCGGCCCTGGTGCGCGTGCTGAAGCGCCTGCAGCCCCTGCGCAGCGCGCCGGAGACCGATCTCTCCGCCGTGCTCCACCGTGAGATCGCCTATCGCAGAGAGCACATCGAGTTCTCACGCGTGAGCCGCGAGCAGGAGAAGGCGCGGGAGACCGCCGAGCGCGAGAACCACTACTACCGCCTGGGCCTGCTCAAGAAGTACGTCTCGAGCGTGCTCTTCGTTTCGTCGAGCGCCATAAGCCGAGACAAGGTGTACCGCAACGTCATCGGCATGGGGGGCGCGTTCCTGGCAGCCACCTTCGCCACCCTGGCCCAGTTCCAGATGGTTAAAATGGTGAACGACAAGGCAACGTTCAGCCCACGACTCGCCTTCGTGCTGTTCCTCGGCATCATCGCCTACGTCTTCAAGGACCGCATCAAGGAGCTCAGCAAGGAGTACTTCAACGAGCGCCTCAAGCACAAGATCCCGGACGTCGAAGCCGAGCTGAAGTACCACTACGTCGCCCCCGACGGCTCGCGCCAGTCGGAGGCCATCGGTCTCTCCACCGAGTTCCTCCGCTACCTGGGAAGGGGCGCGGTGCCGTCCGACGTGTCGTACGTGCGCGAGATCGGTCACAACGCCGAGCTCGAGCCGGACCGGCAGGAGAGCGCCATCCACTTCAGCAAGCGCATCAACCTGAGCCCCGACGCGGGTCGCATGGGCGTGGTGAAGCGCGTGCACGAGGTGCTGCGCTTCGACGTGAGCGAGTTCCTCGGCAAGCTGAGCGATCCGAACAAACCGCTCAGCTTCTCGAACCCGCTCGATCTCCACGGTGCTGCGCATCACCACAAACGCCAAGGGCAGGGTGATGCGCAGCACCGTGGAGATCGAGCGGGTTCGGCTCGTGCTCAACAAGAAGCGCATCGTGCGCATCGAGCAGGTCGTGCCGAGAGGCGAGCTCGGGTACAGCGAGGACGCGGCATGACCTCCTCGGTGAACATCCTGCAGGCGCTCGGGGGGCTGGGACTGTTCCTCTTCTCGATGCGCTTCCTCACCCAGGCGCTCAACCGGTCCATTGCGCGCCGCCTGCGCCCCTTCATCGAGAACCTCTTCGCAACCCCCGCGCGCTCAACCACAACCGGACTCCTCTCGACCTTGTTCCTCCAGGCGAGCAGCATCACCATCATCGCCGCCATGGGGCTCATCGCGTCGTCGCTCATCACCTTCGAGCAAGGCTACTACGCCATGCTCGGCGCGGTCGTGGGCACCACGGCCAAGATGTGGCTCTTCGCCTACACGCCGGAAGGCCTCGGCGGGGCCCTGGTGTTCGTCCGCCGCACCCTGTGGCGCGAATCGCTCGAGATCATCCTGGCGGTGGGCTTCACCCTCTTCGGACTCGATCTGCTGGCCACCGGCCTGGCCCCCCTGGCCCAGGTCCCCACGTTTCAGGGCTGGCTCGCGGCGTTCAGCGGCGGATCATTTTCATCGCAGTGCCTCGCCACCCTGACGGGCTGCCTTCTCACCATGGCGGTGCAGTCGAGCAGCACCATCGTGGTGCTGACCATGTTCCTGGCGAACCAGGCGGGCAGCGGCATCTCCCTCGATGGTGGCATCTGCGTCGTGCTGGGGGCAAACGTGGGCACCACGCTCACCCCGTGGCTCGCTTCGCTCGAGTTCGGTCCGGTCGTGCGCCGCCTGGCCGTGGCGCACATCGCCGTGAAGGCCGTGGGCGTTCTCGCGGCGCTTCTCGTCTTCCCGTACGTGGTCGACGGGGTGAGCACCGTCTCACAGATGCTCGGCGACCGCCAGGTCAGCACGCAGCTGGCTATCGCGCACACGGGCTTCAACGTCGTGCTGGCCACGGTGTTCTTCGTGCTGGGAGGCCTCGTTCTACGCCTGCTGAGCCTCGAAGACACGCCCGCGAGCGGCGAGAAGGAGGTGGAGACCAGCCGCATCGTTCGTCGCATGCTCTCGCGCTCGCCCCAGCGCGCCCTCGACGAGGCCGACCGCCAGCTCAAGCTCGTCGATCGCCAGACGAAAGCGCTCATCGAGGAGAGCCTGTATCTCTTGCTGCACGAC
>RGZZ01000231.1 GCA_010028905.1 Pseudomonadota bacterium
CCCACAGGGGGAGGTCGCGCGACGAGTGGCGCCCAGGCCGCGGCATCCGATGACCTTGCAGACCCATCGCAAGGTCCGCGCTGGCGCAAGACCGCCGACACCCCGCCCTCAGGTGACGCCAGCGCGCTTCTTCGCGTGCTGGGGGAGTACACGAGCGTCGAACCCGACGATCCTCGGGCCTGAGCGCACGCATCGGCTGAGGGGCTGATCTCGCCTTCCCGGCGAGCCCTTGACACAATGGGAGCAAATCAGTACGATTTACTCGGTCCTAAAGGGACGATTCTGGTACGATTTGCCGCACGGGCGTCGCGTGACAGGTTCGACCAAGGCTGTCGAGTCGTCCGCAGCGCCACAGGAATGCATCCCCCCCATGATTCGCATCACCAAGGCCACAGACTACGGCATCCTGCTCATGAGCCATTTCGCGCGCCGCACCGACCGTGTGGTGCTCAACGCGAAAGACCTCGCGGGGCAGACGCGCATCCCCCTTCCGATGGTGGGCAAGATCCTCAAGACCCTCGCCCATGGCGGACTGCTCGAGTCGCATCGAGGCGCGCGCGGGGGCTACGCGCTGGCACGCGCGCCGGAGCAGATCTCGCTGACCCAGGTGATCTCGGCCATCGAGGGGCCGGTGTCGCTCACCGAGTGCGGTGAGGGGCCCGGCGTCTGCAGCCTCGAGCTGCTGTGCCCGATCCAGAGCAACTGGATGCGCATCAACGAGGCGCTGCGCCAAGCCCTCAGCGGCGTGACCCTGGCCGACATCGCCCGCCCTGGCCATTGGACGGCCACCATCAGCGGAACCAGCGCCCGACAGGCAGAGAAGGTGGGAGTATGAGCAGCACGGCTCGCACGCTCGAAGAGCTGACAGAGAAAGAATATCAGTACGGCTTCGTCACCGATATCGAGGCCGACGAGATCGCCAAGGGGCTGAACGAAGACGTCATCCGCGTCATCTCGGCGAAGAAGGAAGAGCCTGAGTGGCTCCTCGAGTGGCGCTTGAAGGCGTATCGCCAGTTCCTGAAGATGGATGATCCGCAATGGGCCAAGGTGAGCTTCCCGCCCATCGACTATCAAGACATCCGCTACTACTCGGCCCCCAAGCAGAAGGTCGCGCCCAAGAGCCTCGACGAGGTCGATCCTGAGCTTCTCGCCACGTACGCCAAGCTCGGCATCCCCTTGCACGAGCAGGAGCGCCTGCAGGGCATCGCGGTCGACGCCGTGTTCGACAGCGTGTCGGTGGCCACGACGTTCAAGGACAAGCTCAAGGCGGTCGGGGTCATCTTCTGCTCGTTCTCGGAGGCCGTGCGCGAGCATCCTGATCTGGTGCGTCAGTACCTGGGGTCTGTGGTGCCGGCTGCCGACAACCTCTTTGCCTGCCTCAACTCGGCAGTGTTCAGTGACGGGTCGTTCGTCTACATTCCCAAGGGCGTGCGCTCCCCGATGGAGCTGTCGACCTACTTCCGCATCAACGCGGCCGAGACCGGGCAGTTCGAGCGCACCCTCATCGTGGCCGACGAGGGCTCGTATGTGAGCTACCTCGAGGGCTGCACCGCGCCCAAGCGCGATGAGAACCAGCTTCACGCCGCCGTGGTCGAGCTGGTGGCCCTCGACAACGCCGAGATCAAGTATTCGACGGTGCAGAACTGGTATCCGGGCGACAAGGACGGCAAGGGCGGCATCTACAACTTCGTCACCAAGCGGGGCGCCTGCCGCGGCGTGAGCTCGAAGATCTCGTGGACCCAGGTCGAGACCGGCTCGGCCATCACCTGGAAGTATCCGAGCGTGCTGCTGCAGGGCGACAACTCGGTGGGCCGCTTCTACTCGGTGGCCCTCACGAACAACATGCAGCAGGCCGACACGGGCACCAAGATGGTCCACATCGGTCGCAACACGAAGAGCACCATCGTGTCGAAGGGCATCTCGGCGGGTCGTGGCCAGCAGACCTATCGCGGACTGGTGAAGGTGATGAAGGGTGCGGTGAACGCGCGCAACCACTCGCAGTGCGACTCGCTGCTGCTGGGCGACAAGTGCGGCGCGCACACCTTTCCCTATCTCGAGGTGCGCAACCCGTCTGCGGTGGTCGAGCACGAGGCGTCGACCTCGAAGATCAGTGAAGATCAGCTCTTCTACTGCCAGCAGCGGGGCATCTCCACCGAAGACGCGGTGCAGATGATCGTCAACGGGTTCTGCCGCGAGGTGTTTCGCGAGCTGCCCATGGAGTTTGCCGTCGAAGCCCAGAAGCTGCTGGGCGTCAGCCTGGAGGGCGCCGTCGGCTGACCCGCCGTTCTCAACCATTCATCCTGGTCGCGTGCCGGGAACATCGCAGGGAGATCTACCATGCTTCACATCCGCAATCTGCAGGCCGAGGTCGACGGCCACCCCATCTTGAAGGGCATCGACCTCGACGTCGAGGCCGGCCAGGTGCACGCCATCATGGGACCCAACGGCTCGGGCAAGAGCACCCTGGCGAACATCCTCGCCGGTCGTGAGACCTACACCGTTACGGGTGGCACCGTCGAGTTCGAGGGGCGCAACCTGCTCGAGATGCCCATCGAAGAGCGTGCGCGCGAGGGCATCTTCCTTGCCTTCCAGTACCCGGTCGAGATCCCTGGCGTGAGCAACACCTACTTCCTCAAAGCCGCTTTCAACGCGATTCGCAAGCATCGCGGACTCGACGAGCTCGATGCCATGGACTTCCTCAAGCTGGCCAAGGAGAAGGCGAAGCTCGTCAAGCTCGATCCGGCGCTGCTCAACCGTCCGGTGAACGAGGGCTTCAGCGGCGGAGAGAAGAAGCGCAACGAGATCTTCCACATGGCCATGCTCGACCCGAAGCTGGCCATTCTCGACGAGACCGACAGCGGTCTCGACATCGACGCCCTGCGCATCGTCTCTGAGGGCATCAATGCGCTGCGCTCTCCCCATCGCGCTCAGGTTCTGGTGACGCACTACCAGCGTCTGCTGGGGTATGTGGTGCCGGACGTGGTGCACGTGCTCTATGACGGCCGCATCGTCAAGTCCGGTGGACGTGAGCTGGCCCTCGAGCTCGAAGAGAAGGGGTATGCCGACATCATCGCGGCCCACAAGCCCGTCGCCGCGGGGC
This sequence comes from Pseudomonadota bacterium, assembly GCA_010028905.1. Taxonomy (NCBI): domain Bacteria; kingdom Pseudomonadati; phylum Pseudomonadota; species Pseudomonadota bacterium. Next base: position 3,101 of record RGZZ01000231.1, read on the forward strand.
GGGGGGCGCGATGATGGCGGTCGAGACGCCCACGGCAGTCGAGCCGTTCAGCGCTCTGATGACGCAGCAGGGCGCGCATCCGCTGGCCGGTGATCGACAGGCCGCCTTTGCGCGCTATGCTGCAAAGGGCCTGCCCACCACCCGCGACGAGGCGTGGAAGTACACCTCGCTCGCGCCGCTGGCGCGCCTGACGCTGACGCGCGCCACCGCGGGGGGAACCGTTGCATCGTCGACGCTGCGTGACCTCTGCTTCGGAGACACCGATTTCACTGAGGTGGTGTTCATCGACGGTCGCTTCTCCAGCGCGATGTCGAACACCGCGACCCTGCCCGATGGCGTCTTCGCGGGTGCCTTCAGCGCGGCGCCTCCGAGTGTGATCGCCGCCGCTCGTGAGCGGCTCGCGGCGCCTTCGTGCGAGGCGCCTCTTGACGCGCTCAACCTCGCCCTCGCCGAAGATGGCGGGCTGGTGTTCGTGCCGCGTGACGTGCGGGTCGCACGGCCCATCCATCTCGTGTTCGTCACCACCCGCTCTGATGCCCCGACGGCGGCTCACCTGCGCAACGCGGTGGTGGTCGAGGCAGGCGCGTCGGCGACGGTCATCGAGACCTACGTCACAGAAGACGCGGGCGTCTACCTCACCCATTCGGTGACCGATGTCCTGGCCGCCGAAGGGGCGCGCGTCGATCACATCAAGGTGGCGCGCGAAGGCCGCGAGGCCTGGCACCTCGGTGCCGTGCGCGCGCAGCTGGCGGGTCACGCCGAGCTGAACACGTTCACGGTCTCCACGGGCGGCGGTGTGGTGCGCAACGAGCTCACCGCGACTGCACCGGAGACCACGTGTCGCGCCCTCGGTCTGTTTCTGCTCGATGGCGCGCAGCACTGCGACAACCATCTCTTCATCGACCACGCCGCGCCGCGATGCGCCAGCGAGCAGGTCTTCAAGGGCATTCTCGACGGCACCTCGCACGGCGTCTTCAGCGGTCGCGTGCACGTGGCGGTCGATGCCCAGAAGACCGATGCCCAGCAGAGCTGCAAGAACCTGCTGCTCAGCGACGACGCCCAGATCTCGACCCGTCCGCAGCTCGAGATCCACGCCGATGACGTGAAGTGCAGCCACGGCGTGGCCATCGGATCGCTCGACGAGACCCAGTACTACTACCTGCGCGCGCGGGGCATCGGCCCTGTCGAGGCGCGTGAGATTCTCACCTATGCCTTTGCCAGCGAGCTGCTGGGGCGCATCGAGGTGCCGGCCGTGCGCGCTGACATCGAGCGGCGCATCTCGTCTGCGGTGGCCGCTGACATCGCTGCACTCACGGGGGACGCATGAGCACGACCTTGACCCGCGCTCCCTTCGATCTGGCCAGGATACGGGCAGACTTCCCCATTCTGGGTCAGCTGGTGCACGGCAAGCCGCTCGTCTATCTCGACAACGCGGCCACCACGCAGAAGCCCGCGTCGGTCATCGAGGCGGAGACCCGCTACTACGAGACCGAGAACGCCAACATCCATCGCGGCGTTCATCTGCTCAGCCAGATAGCGACCCGCGACTACGAGAATGCGCGCAAGAAGGTGGCGCGCTTCCTCAATTCGGCCGACGCCACCGAGATCATCTTCGTGCGCGGGGCCACCGAGGCCATCAACCTTGTGTCGAATTCCTGGGGTCGCAAGAACGTGGGCAAGGACGATGAGATCGTCATCACCCACATGGAGCATCACTCCAACATCGTTCCCTGGCAGATGCTCTGCGAGCAGACGGGGGCGAAGCTGCGCGTGGTGCCCATCAACGACGCGGGCGAGCTCGATCTTGAGGCCTACCGCGCAATGCTCGGCGAGCGCACGAAGCTCGTGGCGGTGGTGCACGTCTCGAACGCCCTGGGCACCATCAACCCGGTGAAGCAGATGATTGCCGAGGCCCATGCGCACGGCGCCTGCGTTCTTGTCGACGGAGCCCAGGCGGTCTCGCACCTGCGGGTCGATGTGCGCGACCTTGACGCAGATTTCTACGTGTTCAGCGGGCACAAGCTGTTCGCCCCCACGGGTGTCGGCGCCCTCTACGGCAAGAAGGCGCTGCTGCAGAAGATGCCGCCCTGGCAGGGCGGGGGAGACATGATTGCGTCGGTCTCCTTCGAGAAGACCACCTACAACGCGCTGCCCTACAAGTTCGAGGCGGGCACGCCCAACATCGCCGGCGGCATCGGGCTGGGGGCGGCCATCGACTACGTCGAGGCGTTGGGCTTCGAGGCCATCGCGGCCTGGGAGGGCGCGCTGCTCGAGCACGGCACGAAGGTGCTCACCGCCATTCCGCGGGTGCGCCTGGTGGGAACGGCGCATGAGAAGGCTTCCGTGCTCTCGTTCGTGGTCGATGGGGTGCATCCGCACGACATCGGCACGATTCTCGATTTCGAGGGCGTGGCCATCCGCACGGGCCACCACTGCGCCCAGCCCGTGATGGATCGCTTCGGCATTCCCGCCACGGCCCGCGCCTCGCTCGCGTTCTACAACACCTTCGAGGAGATCGACGCGCTGGCCGCGGCGCTCCACAAGGTGATGGAGGTCTTTCCCCATGACGGCGGTCAATGAGCTCTATCAGCAGGTGATCCTCGATCACAACCAGCGTCCCCGCAACTACAAGGTGCCCGAGCACACCACGTGCCACGCCCTTGGCCACAACCCGCTCTGCGGCGACAAGTTCACGGTGTTTCTCGAGATGGACGGTGACGTCATCAAGGACATCGGATTCCAAGGGTCGGGGTGCGCCATCTCGAAGGCGAGCGCCTCGCTCATGACGTCTGCGGTGACCGGCATGGGGCGTGAAGACGCGCATGCGCTGTCTGAGCGGTTTCGTCAGATGGTCACAGGAGAGGACATCGATCCGGACGAGCTCGACAAGCTTGCGGTGTTCAGCGGGGTGAGCGAGTTCCCCGCGCGGGTGAAGTGCGCCACGCTGGCGTGGCACACCCTCGACGCCGCGCTCGACAACCAGTCGGAGGTCGTCTCGACCGAGGAAGGCCAGGAGGCAGAGTGATGCGCACGCATGAAGAGGTTCGGGTATCGCGAGACGTCGAGGCGGTGCAGATTCCGTTCGGCGACAAGATCGTCATCCCCGCGGGTTCCGAGGTGACCATCACCCAGGCGCTGGGCGGCACCTTCACGGTGAGCACCGATTTCGGGTACCTCGCTCGCGTCGATGGCAAGGACGCTGATGCCCTCGGCAAAGAGGCGCCGGCGGCCGCGCAGTCGAGTGTAGATGCAGACACCACGGCTTCGCCCAAGGAAATCGAAGAGAAGATCTGGGATGAGCTGCGCACGGTGTACGACCCGGAGATCCCGGCCAACGTGGTCGACCTCGGCCTCGTCTACGGGGTCGACGTGAGCGATCATGCCGACGGGGGCTACAAGATCCACGTGACCATGACCCTCACGGCGCCTGGCTGCGGCATGGGCGACGTCTTGAAGGCGGATGCCGAGCAGCGCGTGCAGGCGGTGCAGGGCGTGCGCGAGGCTGAGGTCGAGATGGTCACCGAGCCGCCCTGGAACCAGGACATGATGAGCGAGGCGGCCCGTCTCGAGCTGGGGATCTTCTGACGGCCGGGCGTCTACGAGCAGCGCATCGCGGGAAGGGCTGAAGCCATGCACCCCATCGAGGAGATCCAGCTTCGGGCGGAGCGTGCCCAGGCGCTGGTCGACGCAGGCCAGATCGCAGATGCGCTCGATGAGGCGCGTGGCATGCGCGCGTTCATCGAGGGTCACCCTGCAGACGACGTTCTCGTGCAGTCACGGCTCTCAGCCGTGGAGCGCTTCATCGCGGCGCTCGAGGCGAAGCAGGCCGGCGACGCCGGCTGAGCGGAGGCGGGTCTGGGAGAGCGGATGCGTTCCCGCGGGCTCAGCGCGCGCGAACCGCGTTGAAGAAGGCCCCCATGTCGAGGTACTTGGGAACCATGCCACCGCCTCCGGTCACTGCTTGAACCCCTGCCTCGGACGTGTCGGAGACGTGGCCGGCAATCTCACCGACGAGCGCCCGCCAGTTCATGGGCTGGGTGCTGGCCATCTGCCGCAGCAGCCCCTTGTAGGCCGTGTTGTCGTCGCCGAACCAGTACAGGGTGCCGCCGTGCACGAACGCGAGAACGCTCTTGTCGATGACGCGACCCAGGGAGAGCCCCTTTATCTGTGACCAGGGGACGTTTACAGACGCGCCTGCCTGCGTGCGTGCCACCAGCGCGGCGTCGGTCTGCTCGCCCCCCACCAGACGAACCTCGCCTCCTTGGCCAGCGGGCGCGGGCGGAGGGGCTGCAGGCTTCGCCGATGGCGCGGAGAGCTCGAAGTCGTCGTCTGCGAGGGGCCCAGGGGCTTTGGGCGCCGCCACCTCGGCCTTCACTTCCTCTTGTGACGGCGTCGACACAGGCGCAGGAGAGGCTGCAGGTGGCGTGACCTTCGCCTTCTGAACGGCCTGGCCGGCCTCGGCAAAGAGCTTCTGGAGTTCATCGTCGGCAAAACCGTATCCGGGCATGGGGGCGGACCTCTCCCAAAGAGTGTGCGCGCATGTGCGCCGCCTTGGGGTTCGAATGCGCCTGGGTCTGCTCCTGCCTCGCGCCCTGTCGGGGGAGGGTTGCAGATGTGACAGGCCCACCCCCGAGGGGGTGACGCAGAAATGAAAGGCCCACCCCCGAGGGGGTGACGCAGAAATGAAAGGCCCACCCCCGAGGGGGTGACGCAGAAATGAAAGGCCCACCCCCGAGGGGGTG
>RGZZ01000232.1 GCA_010028905.1 Pseudomonadota bacterium
GGGCCCGCGGAGGGCGAGCTGGGCCTCGAGTCTCGCCTTGTCGAGGGGAGCGGGGTTCTCGGCCGGCACGATGAAGCGCAGGGCCAGCGCGTTCAGCGCGGTGCACGTGAGCGCGGCCACCGCCGCGGCCACCAGCCAGTAGAGCCCCATGAACTGCTCCTGGGTCTGCGCGGGAAGCAGGCCCACGGCGACGAGGTTCGACGACTTGCTCGTGGCCATCATCGGCGAGAACAGCATCGCGCCGGAGAACGTGGCCGCCATCAGCGCCGTGGCGGCGTTGCCGCCGCGGGGCAGCCCCAGGCCCTCGCGCATGTCGCGGTAGAGCGGGAGCATGAGCGCCAGGCGGTTGTTTCCCGAAGGGGTGATGGGCGAGAGGGCGTACCCCCCCAGCATCAGCGCTGTCTGCTGCCAGGCGGGGCGATCCGGGATGGCGCGCAGCAGCCGCAGCATGAGGCGGTAGGTGAGGCCAGAGCCGGCCATCACCGCGGAGAGCGCAAAGACCCCGAGCAGCGTCATGAGCGTGGGGTTGGCAAAGCCGCCCAGTGCCACGAGAGGAGGGGCGAGCCCCGTGAAGAGGATGGCCACCAGCGCCACCAGCGGTGGGATGAACTCGTCGACCAGCGAGAAGACCCACATCGTCACGGTCACCGACATGATTGCGGCGAAGAGCGCGATGGGTACAGACGCGCCGGCGATGAACGTGGCGAATCCGGCAATGAGCGGCAGCAGCACGGCGCAGATCCAGCCGATGCGCTCCTTGAGGTCAGCCGTTGATGGGGACGGCGCAGACGGTCGGCGCTGGGGCGTCGTGAGCAGCGGCTCGTCTGACACGGTCTGGAAGAGGCCGAGGAGTGCGTCGGTGGCGAGGTGCTTGTGCGTAGCGGCAACCTCGGAGAGCGCATCAGCCGAGATGCGCCACGCCGTTACCCGCGTGGCCGCGCGCGCGGTGCACAGCCGTCGCGGCGCGCCACCGAGCGCCTCTTCTCCGCAGTGGGGGGCTGCGAGCCGCATCTCGCGACCGCTGGGCAGAACGAGAGAGACCGTGCCGCTGGTGATGAAAAACAGCGCCTCCGCGCTCTCCCCCTCGGTGTAGAGCGCGTCGCCCGCGTCGATGGCGCAAGCCTCCATGGCGCCGAGCATCCGCGCCAGCGACGGTAGCGGAACCGACGCAAACAGCGGACAGGCCTGTAGGCAGACGAGGGCATCGGCGGTGCTCGTGACCGCCGACACCCTCGCTGCCGGAGCGGGGTCGCTCGCTTCGATCAGGGAACCCACTGCACCTCGCCGGTGTCAAACTGGTAGACCGCGCCCTTGATCATCACGCCAGGCTGTGCCTTCACGGTGGGGTCGCTGGCGATGGCCTTCATGCCCAGGCGCACGTTGGCGACGATGCAGTTCTCCTCGGCATCACCCGACATCTCGCGGGTCTGCTCGACCGCGGGGCGGATCATGTCCATGAGCTCGGCGAGGTGGCCGTCAAGCTTCTTGCCCGACATCGCCGCCTGCACCGCGCCGCACTTCTCGTGGCCCAGCACCACGATGAGCTTCGTGTGCAAGGCGGTGACCGCGTACTCGGTGGAGGCCAGCACGATGTTGTCGACCACGTTGCCGGCCAGTCGGGTCACGAACAGGTTGCCCCACCCCTGGTCGAACGCGAGGGTCGGGTCGACGCGCGAGTCGGAGCACGCCACGATCTCGGCCATGGGGTACTGCACGCCATCGAGCTCGAGAGGGCGGTCATGCAGGCGGCTCATGCGCTGCACGTGACCGCTCACGTAGCGCTTGTTGCCTTCCTTGAGACGGAACAGCGCCTTGTCGGCCGATACCGGCTTGACCGCCGCCGGAGAGGGCTGTGCGCCCGCTTTCTTCTGCGGGGGCTGAGCGCCCGCAGGGTCTGCCCACGGGCTGAGGAGGGTTCCCACAAGGGCCAGGGCTGCAAACCCAGCCGCCAGCGCTGGCAGGCGGCGTTGGAGAGACTTTGAGTGTTTCACAGAAGGGCTCCTTTTTCGATGCAGGGAGGGTCCCCGACCCATCGGGGGCTGGGTGAAGAGGACTTGGCCCTGTGGGAGGGGTCCTCCTTCAGATCTTTCCGACCGCCGAATGCCAATGTGACCCGCGAGGGGTTCAAGGACTCGGTCACGCGAGAGATGAATACCTGCTCGTGAACTTTGCAGCCAGGCAGCCCACCCGCCAGGAGCTTGCCCTCTTCACCCGCCAGCTGGCGGCCCTGCTGGCGGGTGGGCTCACCATTCACCGCGGCATCGAGGTGCTCGCCCAGCAGCACGTCTCGACGGCCCTCGGAGAATCGCTCTTCTCGGTGAGCCGTCTCATGGAAGGCGGGCAGAACCTCTCGCGCGCCCTGGGTCGGGAGCGCGACGTGTTCGACCCGATGTACGTCGCCCTGGTGCGCTCCGGAGAGATGCAGGGCAATCTTGATCGGGTGCTCTCGCTCCTCGCCAGCTATCTCGAGCGCGACGCCATGCTCCGCGCCCGCGTGAAGGGCGCGCTGACCTATCCCGCCTTCGTGCTGGCGGTGACGCTGGCGCTCACGTTCTGGTTCTTCCGCTTCGTGCTGCCCTCGTTCATGCCCATGCTCAACGCGCTGAAGGAGATCCCGCTCCCCACCCGCATCCTGATGCTGGGCGTCGATGTGGCCTCGCGCCCCTGGAGCGCGCTCATCGCCATCGTCTCGGCGGTCTTGATCTTCCACCGCACCCGTGCCTGGCTGCGCACGGTGAACGGGGCGGCCTTCCGGGACCGCATGCTTCTCGCACTTCCCTTCACCCGCGAGCTCACCCGCAAGGTGGTACTCGCCCGCATCGCTCGTTCGCTCGGAACCATGCTCGCGTCCGGCGTCCCGGTCATGGATGCCCTGCTGCAGACCTCGAGCAGCTGCGGTCACGCGTCCTACCGCGATGACATCATCCTGGCGCGAGAGGCCCTCAAGCGGGGGCTCTCGCTCTCGACCTACATGGACGGCTGCCCCGAGCTCTACCCCCGGCTGTTCGTCGGCATGGTGGGCAGCGGCGAGGAGACAGGCCATCTCGACGAGCTCATGCTGCGCATCGCGGGGGCGTACGAGCTCGACGTGGAGTATGGCATGGAGACCGTCATCACGCTTCTCGAGCCCGCCCTCATGGTGCTGCTCGCGGGGCTTGTGGGCTTCATCGTGATCGCGCTGTTCGTGCCCATCTACACGTTCATCGGCACCATGTCGTAGTTCCCCCGGCGGTCAGCAGCTCATGTCGACCGCACCCGCCCCAGGGCGACCTGGGCGGCCGAGCGCACGGTGGCTTCCTCATCGCGCGCGGCGGTCTCGAGGGCCTGCTCCACGGAGGCGCGGTTTCCCGGCGTCACCAGGCGCTCGAGGGCCATGGCCGCGGCCACGCGAACCGGCGCGGGCTTGGTGCGCGTCGAGACCGATCCGCGCGCCAGGGCTGCAATGACGGCGGGAACGGCCTTGAACGCCTGAAGCTGACCGAGAGCGCGGCAGGCTCTCGCCTGAACCCGCTCGTCAGCCTCGGCGCCGAACATTCCCGTCTTCTTGATGAGGTCGGTGAGGGTGGCCATGGCCTCGAACACGCCGCGGTCACCGATGGCCGTGATGGCGTCGGCCTTCACCTCGTCGCTTCCATCGCGGAGCGCTTTCAGCAGCTGGTGGTCGAGGGTGGCCTCGCTGCAGGTGGCCAGGGTTCGAATGGCTTCGAGCCGCACCGCGCGGTCGCTGTCGAAGACATACGGCTCGACGATGGCGGCTGTGCCCGCGTCCTTCCAGCACCCCAGGACAGCGATGAGGTTGGCGCGCTCTTCGGGCTCAAGGGCCGCCGCCAGCAGGTTGCGCACGCGGTCGGTGGCGTCTGGCGCGATGCGCAAGAGCAGCGACGCCGCCACGGCGCGCGCGCGCAGATCGCTCGTGGCGGCGAGCAGCTCGAGCAGGGGACCCACCGATCTGCGCCCGGAATCGACATACAGCTTCGATGCGGCGGTGACCCGCAACGTGTCTCCGCTCTCGAGGTCTTGTCGCGCCACCTCCCAGCTCTTCGACAGGTTGTCGAGCATGCGGGGGTCGGCGTAGCGCGCCAGCTCGCGCTGCCAGCGCGCCTTCTCGCGCAGCCACTCCCCCTCCTGGGGGCTCGTTCCCGCCTGCGGGTCGGTGGCGCTGACGCGCCGCGACTCTCCGCTGGTCTCCACCTCCTTGATGACCATGTTGCGATGCGCGCCGTCGGCGCGCTTCAACAAGATGTCGCGCTCGCTCACAGCGACGTAGAGGGTCTCGCTGGGCACCACGTGCTGGGCGCCCGCGTCGCTGAGAATGCGTCCCAGGCCGCCCTTGGCCCGTACACCGTCGGGCTTGTCTGACAGGGCCTCGAGCAGCTGCCGCAGCTCGCCCTCGGTGAGCCCTCGCTTGAACGTCACGCCCTTCACGCCGTACTCGTCGAACTCGAAGAGCATCGTGCCGTACTGCATCGACTGCGGCAGCGGCGCGCCGTTCACCAGAAGCCGGCCATCGGCCAGGCTGTACGTCACGGTATCGGCCTCGTCGAGCAGCGTCTCGAACGCGGCCATGGCCTCGCGGAACGTGCCCTTGCGCGACACGTGCTCGAACCCGTACATCTTGACGCCGTTGCGACAGGTGCGGAACGCCGACGCCGCGCGCGCCGCCAGGGCCAGCACCTCTTCCGCCGTCGTTCCGCTGCTCACCAGGTCCTTGAGATCGTCGCCCTCGTCGAGGGCGTCGGAGCGGGTGAACTGGCTGAAGAGGGCGCCGATGAGCCGACGGTACTGGGCGCTCTTCTCGTCTCGTCCGCCGCGGGCGTAGTGGAAGGCGAGATCGTTGAGAAGGCGCACCAGGCCGGCCGCGTGCTGGCCTTCTCGCAGCGCCGCCACCTCTGCGTGCAGCCGCGTGCGCTCATCGTCGGAGATGGCTTTGTAGAAGGCGGCGTGCGACTGGGGCGAGACGAACTGGTGAAGCGGGTTGTCGCCGGGCTCGATCTCGGTGGCGATGTGCAGCTTGCGCGCGCGCTTCAAGATGCCGCGCAGATAGGCGCCTTCTGTCTCGCAGAGCTGCTTGAGGGTGTCGAAGTCGAACTCGATGCCGATGACCGCGGCCCGCGACATGGTGATGCGAATGTCATCTTCGACCTGGCCCGCGCGCATCGCCATGAGGTCGTCCGGGTTGGCGGGCACGTTCTCGGCCTCGAGGCTTGAGACCATCAGCGCCTTGCCCTCGTAGCGCAGGCAGCCCCGCAGCACGAGGAGCTTGAGCACCTCTTCCACCATCAGCGGGATGCCCTGCGAGCGCTCCCACACGAAGGCTTGCAGGTGCGGGTGCTTGTCGGCGCCAGACAGGATGGCGCACACCATCTCTCCCACCTGCGCCTCGGTGAGCGGCTCGAGCTCGACGAGCCCCGCGTCGCCGCGCTCGAGCAGCGCGTTCACGAACTCCACCACCAGCACGTTGTTCTCGAGGGTGTCCGGGTCGTCGCGCAGGCTGAGGCAGACGAACGTGAGCGGATCGCGCTGGCGCAGCCGTTCCATGACAGCCAGCGAACCCTGGTCGGCGCGCTGGAAGTCGTCGAACAGAAAGCTGGGAGAGCGCCCTTTGCCCAGCGCCAGCAGCAGCGAGCAGAGCGCGTCGGGGACGTCGGCTTCTTCCTGCGCGGCGTCGGTCGAGAGCAGAACGTGTCGCGAGAGGTTGGGCAGCAGGCGCGAGACGGCGGCGATCTCGGCCATCGACAGCACCGTGGCCACCTGCTGGCCGGCCTGCGGATGGGTGTGGAGGTAGCTGCCCACCGCTTCGAGGATGAACCCATACGGCTGCCCCGTGCGATAGGGAAGCCCGGAGGCCTCGAGCAGCACCCGTCGCTGCGTGTCGGCCTTTGCGCGCAGGTCTTGGAGCAGACGGGTCTTGCCATACCCGTGCCGACCGGTCACCACCGCCCACTGCACGGGCTTGTCGGCGGGCGCCAGCAGCCCCTCGATGAGCGGCTCGAGGAGCGCTTGGCGGGCGATGAGCCGCTGGCAGGGGAAGTAGCTCGAGAGGGTGCTGGCGTCGAGCACGTTCTCGGAGCTCGCGTCGTAGACGACGTAGCCGTCGCGCCCGCGCTTCTTGGCGAGATAGGCGGCATGGTCGGCGCAGTGAAAGACCTGCTCGGCTTCTTCGACGTCGGTGGGGAAGTGCGCCACTCCGAGGCTGAATGTGATCTTGGCGGGCTGGCCGGTCGATTCGATGATGAAACGCGCGGTGCGAACGTTCTCGCACAGCGCAGCGCCGCACTCCTCGGCCTGCTCGCGGCTCACGCCGGGCAGCAGCACCGAGAACTCGTCGCCCGCGTAGCGAATCGGGTAGCCGAGCATGCCCACCGTCTCGTTGATCACGGACCCCACGCCCTGGAGCACGGCGTCGCCCTGCTGGTGACCATAGCGGTCGTTGATGCTCTTGAAGAAGTCGACGTCGATGACGATGAGGGCGAGATCGGTGCCCTCGGCCTGCGCCTTGGCCACCGCCTCGGCATACGCCTGGTTGTAGAAGCGTCGGTTGTACAGGCCGGTCAGCTCGTCGGTGTGGACGAGGTACTGGGCCTGCTGCGCGTCGGGAGTGGAGGGCGATGGATTCACGGCTGTTTGGGGCAGTTCGGGTCTGCCGGTAGGGTTTCCCTCTCGATCTCCACCCGTGTCGGGGCAGGCGACACAGGAATCTGCTCGTCTTGCGCGGCACTACGGGTCATGGCGCGCTGTCGACGAAGCGCCGCGCCCGACCCGGTGGCGCACGGCGCGGCCGCCGTCTGCGCGATGACGAAGGAGGACGCTCGTGCCCGCCTCACCCACATTCGGATTCACCCTGCCTCCCGCACTCGACGTAAACCTGCAGGTATCCCTTGCTGCGTTCGTCGAGCGCATGGGGTTCGATCGGCTGTGGCTACCGGATCACCTCGGCTATCCGGATTGGAGCCAGGCCCCTTGTGCCTGGAGCCTTCTCACGGCCATGGCCATGCGCACCCGTCGCATCACCCTGGGCACGGCGGTCTCTGATCCGCATCGCGTTCCCCCCGCCGTCTTCGCCCAGCGCGCCGCCACCCTCGATCAGATCTCGCGCGGGCGTGTCATCATCGGTCTGGGCACGGGCGAGGCCATGAACGTCGCGCCTTTCGGCATCGCCTGGGACAGGCGTCTCGCGCGCCTCAAGGACACCGTGGCCATCACCCGCGCGCTGCTCGACACCCGAGGGCCGGTGCACTACGACGGCGCGCTGCACTCGATTCCCGGCGGTGCCCTGTCGGTGCGACCCTACAAGGAGAGACGCATTCCCATCTACCTTGCTGCCCTGGGCCCCAAGGCGCAGCAGCTGTGCGGCGAGGTCTGCGATGGCTGGCTTCCGGTGGTCATCCCTCCCGAGCACTTCGCCCACTACCATGCCCCCATCATCGATGCCGCGCGCGCCGCGGGGCGCGACCCGTCGTGCATCGATCGGGTGGCCAACATCCCGGTTGCGCTGGTCGACGACGAGAAGGCCTCACGCATGCTTGTGGTCGCGTCGGCCCGACGCTACGCCCTCACCCTCGTGTGGCCCCCAGTGCTCGAGCAGATGGGCATGCCCCTCGACTCCCCCCCGGAGTTCGGCGACGCCAGCTACATCACCGTGAACCCGGCCGATCCGGAGAGCATGGCGCGCTACCGTGGGTTGCAGCGGTGGATTCCTGAAGACGTGGTCATGAAGTTCGTGTACTACGGCACCATGCCACGTCTGAAGCGCATCGTGGGCGATTATCTCGACGCCGGCGCCACCAGCGTCACCCTCGT
>RGZZ01000233.1 GCA_010028905.1 Pseudomonadota bacterium
GATCTTCGAGTGCGAGCGCGGCGACCTCTCGCATCGCAGGGTCCGGATCGGCGAGGAGCGCCACGATGCGGCGATGGCCCTCTCCATCTCCCCTGCTGACCCGCCCCAACGATCGCACCACGAGCCTTCGCTCGTGCGGCGCTGCGGTGTCGCCCAGCAGCGCGACCAGAGATGCCTCGACGAAGGGCTGATCGAGCTGGCCGAGCGCGAAGATGGCCTCGACGCGCACCGGCGGGACGTCCCGACGAGCCGCTGTCACGAGCGTTCCCAGGTAGGCCGGGTCTTGGAGCCGGCCGATGGCGCGAATCGCACGCGCCCGCACCTTCGGATCCGGATGTCGCACGAACGGCTCGAGGGCCGTTCCATTGCGACTGTCTTCCGCACGCAAGATGGCATGCAGCGGCGCGTCAGCACGAGCGGGCGCGGCACAGAGGAGGGCGAGGAGAATCAAGATGAGCGATCGCATGCCTGCAAGTCTAACGCCCCTTCGCTGCGCACGCAAGCCGACGGTGCAGATGAGGTCACATCGCCCCACATCTCCCCCCGCCGAGGGCAGGATTCACGCCCGTCTGACAGAATGCACCCCTCCCGCGGCCTTCGACCCGGTCCTTCATGGACCTCGCCTGGCGCGCACCTCCATCCCAGCACTAGGGAGATTCCATGTCCGAGCGACCCGCAGGCACACCCACGGGCCCGTCAGACCTGCTGGCCGTGTCCCCGACCGCCTCCCTGGAAGAGGTGAGAGCAGCCTACCTCGAGCGAACCGCAGCGCTGCGAAGCGCGTTTCTCCATCTGGGCGGATTCGACGAATCCCCTCGTTCCTCGAATCAGACATTCGAGACCTTTGTGGCAGGCAGCGCGAACCACATCGCCCTCGCCGCGTGCAGGCGCATCTGTGAAGCCCCCGGCAGCGCATTCAACCCACTGTTCATCCACGGGCATCCGGGCCTCGGGAAGACGCACCTGCTGTCAGCGATGCGCACCCGTCTCGCAGACCTGCATCGAAACCTCCTCGTTGTGACCACGACGGCCGAGCGCTTCACCGACGAGCTCCTGCTGGCCATGGGCAGCCACTCACTCGATCAGTTCCGCGAGAAGTACCGCGGTGTCGACGTGCTTATGATCGACGGGTTCCACCAGATCGGCAACCGGCTGCGCGCGCAGGAAGAGCTCTGCGCCGCTCTCGACACACTGATCGCGAGCGGCCATCAGATCGTCATCGCGGGGCAGGCTGCTCCGCAGGACAGCCGATGGCTGAGCCCCTCGCTCCGCTCGCGCCTGAGCTGCGGGCTCGTCACCGAGGTCGGATATCCCGACCTCGAAATGCGGCAAGCCATCGTTCTCCAGCTTGCGGAACAGGCGGGCCTGGGGCTGTCTGCGGAATCGGCCAACACGCTGGCCCGGCGTGTGCAGCACGACGTTCGTGAGATCGTGGGCGCCGTGAACCGCCTCGTGGCGCTCCGACTGGGAGTGAGCGGCAGCGAGGTCGAGTGCCGCATCCCGCTCGATGATCTCCTCTACGATCTCGCTCCTCGCCCCCTCGCGCCACAGTCCAGCCTCGAGGCCGTTCTCGCTCAGGTGCTGTCGTGGTACGCCCTGGAGATGGGCACGCTCAAGTCGCGCTCACGGGAAGCGCGGGTGAGACGGGCACGTCAGGTGGCGCTCTACCTCGCGCGAACCAGCACGACCGCATCGCTCCAAGAGATCGCAGACGCTCTGGGCGCTACCCCCAACCAGGTGCTGTACGCAGTTCGCGCCGTAGAGAGAAACCTCTCCGACCCGCTGATCAGCGGCGACCTCGAGGCCGTTCGAGCCTCGCTCGCACAAGCGAAGAGCGCCCCCCGGAGCAAGCGTTCCGTGACCCGAAGCGCGCGGCGCTGATCTTCGTCAGGCGTCCGGGAGCAGGAAGGTGGGCACCTGACCCCCACCGCTGGTGACATTGCAGAGCGACGTGTCAGAGAGACGGGTGAGAAACCCGGTCACGCGGTCTCCGAAGATGAACGGGTCGAGATCGACAACCCGCGGAGCGACGTTGCCCTGCAGATCCGGGAAGGCCACACGAGAGGTGGGAACCCGCTCCTGGAGCACGTGGGGATAGGCAAGCGCCTCAGTCAGCGCACGCTCCCAATCGGCCGCTGTCTGTTCCCATCCGATCACAACGCCCTTGCCGCCGTACTCGTCGTTGGGCTTGAGAACCATGCGCTGCTGCTCGGCTCGCGCAAGCGCGAGGAGATCGTGCGAGCGCCCCTCGAACTCGACACGAGCATCTTCCACACGAGCGGTCCACGGCACGTGACGCCGTATGACAGCGCGCTGCACGTCGCTGAAGAAGGGCTGCATGTCGGGGCTCCACAGCGCCGCGAAGAGCAGCTTCTTGTGCAGGAGCTTGCAGCGGAACGAGTTGACCATGCACACAGCGTTCTGTTCGACGGCCTGTACCAGCGCGGCGCACGCGTCAACGCGCTCGAGAAGCTCGTTGACGAGCAGCCGGCGATAGAGGATGTCGATAGGCCTGCCATCCGGCGACACGAGACGACCGTCGCGCATCTCGAGCGCGCGGGGGTCGGCAATGACAGTCTCATACCCTTGTGACTCGAAGAAGGCCTTGAACAGCTCGAACTCTGTGCGGGTGGGAACATCGAGATAGTCGACGATGGCGATGCGTGGCTTCGCCGTTCCGCCCCAGCTCTCGTAGGCCGCGAGGAGCACATCGAGCACGTTCTGCCGGCACTGCAGGCGCGTGAGCCCGAAGCGCTCGACGAAGCGACGCATCAAGGGCATGGCGAGGAACTGATCTTGCAGCACGTCGGCATAGGCGATGCCCGCGGGAGATTCAGCGTTGTACTCCACGAACTTGAACGACTCCGGTGTGAGGAACGTGTCCATGCGCGAGTTGGCAGAGAAGCGGCGCGTGCTCGACGGCAGGCGCACCAGCCTCGCCTCGCCCTCGCTGAGGCCCATGCGCTCGAAGAACCTCGGGTCCTCGAAGGCGCGGCGCTCCACGACCTCGATAGCCGCCATGGCCTCTCGAATGGCATCGCGCACGTAGTCGAAGTGGCTGCGCGCCATGAAGTTCGGGCGCAGATATGGACACAGCACGCGCCCCCCGAAGGTCGCCTCGGCGGAGACCATCTGCTCTCGGAAGCGCTCTCCAAGCGCCGCAGCGCCCTCGGGCTCTGCAGCGAGGGCCGCGTGCCACTCGTCGATGAGGGCGTTCACCCGTTCGAACGAGTCGCGCGACGGGAAGGGAGCGATGCTGGGAATAGAGGCGTCAATCTCAGGGGTCACGACTTCAGGCTCCTCGCACAGCTGCGTCTCCGGCCGACCGCGCGCGGTGCGCGGAAGGGGGGCGAAGGCGCCTTCTTTGTCGTTCCGGGCCTTTCCTCCGCAGACGACCTCGAAAGACCTTGCAGGAGAATCAGGCGCAGTGGAAAAATATTCAAGGATGCTGCGTGTCAAGTGACGTGCGCAGCGTCCACCTGCCAGACGAGCAACTGCCTGCGTCTGCAAGGCCCGCCAGAGGAGCAGAGAGATGCCCGCATCCCGCACCCCCCAGAAGGCACAGAGCGATCGCAAGATCCCCACGATGTTCGAGGAGACGGTTCTCGTAACCCCCGCGACCGCCTGGCTGCAGGTCCTGCGCAACGACTCGTGGGACCCTGCCAGCGTGACGGTGCTCGCCGTGCACACAGACGGCCAGGGCGTTCGTCTCGACAGCCCCATCCCGCTGCCGCGCGGAACCAAGGTCATGGTGAACGTCAATCTTCGCCCCTCCGAGGCCGTTCATCTTCAGGGCGTGGTCCACGTCACCCGCAAGAGCGGAAGCGGGTCGATGGCAACGCTTCGCTTCGAGCACCAGACCGAAGCCGACCGCAAAACCCTCGCGGCGTTTGCCGCCGCGGCGCCGCCAACCGAGCAGCCCACCGAGCCCACGACGGAGAAGCGGCGATATAAACGCTTCGTCAAGAGCGTGCCGGTCCAGTACCAGCTGCTGCGCGCCGACGGTGAGATCATCCCGGGAGAGGGTCAGATGATGACCCTCGACATCGGGGGAGGCGGCATGAAGATCCGGGTCGACCAGAAGCTGGAGATGGGCGACCTGGCCTATCTGCACCTTCCCCTCGACTCCGTCCCGTTCTTCAGCCTTGGGCGCGTCATCTGGATCGAGGACTCGCGGGTTCCGGATCGGTGGGTCGCAGGCCTGCAGTTCGTCGATCTGAGCGAGTCAGAGCAGTCGCGCCTCAACAGCCTGCTCGCGACGGCACGGTAGCGCGTCGCGCCGAGAAGCGAGGGCTCAGTCGCGCCCTGCACCGAGGATCTGACGCCACGTGGTCAGGCTCTGATTGTCGCGCTGCACCTGCGGCTCCGGGATGGAGAGGCGCAGCGTGCGGTGCGCCGTCGACATGGCATGCAAGCGGCCGAGGGTGGAGCGGCGCTGGCGTGAGGCGTTCCAGATGAGACGGATGTCTGCCACGGTTGCGTGGCCTGTATCGCTGGCTTGTCCTGCGCGACCTTGCGGCATCGTCTGACCTTCTCTCTCGCGTGGCGCACAGCTGCGGGATTCGTCCCGTGCTCGGACGCGCTCGACCTCCCGAGTCTACCGCACCCCCCGGTCAAAGGAAAGGGGCGTTTCGTAAACGAACCGTGAACATTTGACGAGGAAATGACGACTACACCCTGCACGCCCGTCATCGAGCCCGCCCTGGAGACTCCCGCCGACCCCTGGGCGAAGGTGCGCAACCAGCCGCCCTATCACGTGGTGCTCCTCGATGACAACGATCACTCCTACGAGTACGTCATCGAGATGCTGATGCGCCTCTTCGGGCACTCTCCGATGGACGCCTACGGCATGGCGGTGGAGGTCGACATGAGCGGGCGGGTGATCGTGCTCACCACCACCCTCGAGCGCGCGGAGCTGGAGCGCGACCGCATCCACGCCTACGGAGCCGACCCGCGCATCCCGCGGTGCAAAGGCTCCATGAGCGCGATCATCGAACCCGCCGGCGACTGAGGTTGCGTCCGCCGGCGCGGCGCTACAGCGACGCGCGGCGCCACTTCCCCCGCCGCCGGCGCGGCGCTACAGCGACGCGCGGCGCCAAGAACGATACGGCGTCCGCGTCACCGGATCGTTTGTGGGCCGCAGGTCGTCACAGTACTCCGGATCGGCGTTGCCAGAATCGATGTCGAGCGCATAGGCGCCAACCTTCGCCGGCGTGTCGATGGCAAGATGCCAGGAGAGGCGCAGGCGCCCCCCGGTCCTTGCCCCTCGCCCCATGCCGGGGCCGCTGTCATAGACCGAGATGACGTAGTACTGCGCGTTCGGACGCAGATCCTCAAAGTCGTAGTCTCCCTTGGGACCGCTGCTCACCTCTCGCATGGTGGCGTCAGCGAAGTCGTAGAGATAGATCGCATGCATGGGCATCGGAATCCCGCCGACGCTCATCACCCCATGCAGACGGACATCGGACACGGTCTCAGGAGAAGGCGAGGAAGAGGGCGCGACATCGGGCGCGTCTTCCATCTCGGGGGAGGGCGACGGCGACGGAGAAGGAGCCGCCACAGCAACGGTGACCCTCTTCGCAGGCGGCTTCACCGAGAGTGAGGAGACAGCCGAACTGCCCACGCCCAACTCCGGCCGAACGTCTCCGCCGAGAACGGCCGCGCCTGGAACATCGTGATCTCCCCCTGAGGTACGGATCGGCTTCGTTCCGCTCACGGCCTCCTGCGCCGGGAGCTCCGTCGAGACACGCGACCCGTTCACCACCGCGATTTGCGTGCCGGCAGCTCCGCTCATCGCGGAAGGCGGGTGTCCCAGCAGCGAGAGCACGACGCGATAGCCGCAGAACATGAACACGACGGCCACGAGCGCGGTGCCCACGGCCAGGGGCATCGGCACTGCGGAGAAGAGACCCTCCCCCGCCTCACGCGTCTCACGAGACAGCGACATCGTAGACTCCTCATACTGAGCCCCACGCTCAAGTCCCTTCCTCCTGCCGCGCACGCACATCGAAGACCGCGCCCCGGACGACAGGCGCAGGTCAGCGCCTCTCACTGTGACGCCGCTTGCGACGACCCCCCGATCATCCTGATGTGGATTGAATCCGGACAAAAAAATCGCCCTCCGGAAAGAGGAAAGATTTTCATTTTGTAGAAAGGACTCTCTCAGAGCGGGCCCCATTACGGGTCCCCTCACGACGCCCTGTGTCATTCCGCCGAATCGCCCCGCCGAGTCGACCCGCTGATACTGATCTGGGCGTTGCCATGGCTGTTTCATATCTGCGTATACTGCACGGGAGGGAAAACATCACATGTCCGAGGAGCGCGCGAAGGGTACCAGGGCAGGCGGCAATAGCCAGGCAGGGTTTGAACGCCTCGATCTCTTTCTGAGTCTGGCAGAGCGCAAGCGAGAGCTCAATGCTGAGGAGCGCGTCACAGAACCCGCTCCCACCGAGATCCATCCGCACTCCGAGCCCGCAGCCTCCCCGAGTGCGGCCGCTGCAAAGAGCGCTGAGACGTGGGACGCCACCTACGCCAGCGGTGAGCGGCAGCTCGAGTCGTACCTCCCGGTGGCGGGCATCAAGGTTGTAGGCGTGGGTGGCGCAGGGTGCAACGCCGTGAACCGCATGGTGCAGACCGGCGTGCAAGGAGTCGAGTTCATCGCGGTCAACACCGACGCGCAGGCCCTGTTCCTCTGTGACGCCGACCAGCGGGTGCATGTCGGCACCCAGACCACGCGCGGCCTGGGCGCAGGCGCCGACCCTGGGATGGGGAAGGCCGCGGTCGAAGAGAACCGTGAAGAGATCCGCGCGCTGCTCGAGGGCGCGGACATGGTCTTCATCACGTGCGGCATGGGAGGCGGCACCGGTACTGGCGCTTCCCCCATCGTCGCGGAGATTGCGCAGGAGCTGGGGGCGCTCACGGTTGCCATCGTGACCAAGCCGTTCAGCTTCGAGGGCAGCAAGCGGAGACGCTCTGCCGAAGAGGGCATTCTGGCGATTCGCGACAAGGTCGACGCCCTCATCACCATCTCCAACGATCGCTTGCTCTGCGTCACCGACAAGAAGGTCCCGATGACCGATGCCTTCCACCTCGCCGACGACGTGCTCCGATGCGCGGTGCAGGGCATCTCTGACATCATCACGGTGCGCGGTCTCATCAACGTCGACTTCGCAGACGTGCAGACCATTCTGCAGAAATCCGGGTCGGCCATCATCGGAATCGGTCGCGGACGTGGCGAGAAACGCGCCGCAGACGCCGCACGCGCGGCCATCTCGAGCCCCCTGCTTGAGAACTCGTTCCAGGGCGCTCGCGGCATCCTGTTCAATGTGACCGGTGGCTCGAGTCTCAGCCTGGCAGAGGTCGACGAGGCGGCGCGTGTGATCTCAGCCGCCGCACACGCAGAGGCCAACGTGATCTTCGGCGCCGTGGTCGATGGTCGCGACGACAAGCCCGATGATGAGATCACCATCACGGTGATTGCGTCTGGCTTCCTGCCGGCCGACACCAGCAGCGGGGAGATCCCGGTGGTGAACCTTCAGAGCGTGGTAGAGCCGTTCCGCGCTGAAGCGCCGCTGGCCGCTCCGTTCGTTCAAGACAAGTACGAAGAGCCGGCATTCTTCCGCCGCGGTCGTCGCTGAGGGAATCGGCAACAGCCGTATCTTCTCATCGAACTGCCGACAATCGCGGGTCGCGTGATCTTCACGCGACCCGCGATTCTATTTCTGAACCGGCAGCCAGGTCAAGAAACCAAAAAAAAGAGAGCGGTGCGCACCGCTC
>RGZZ01000234.1 GCA_010028905.1 Pseudomonadota bacterium
CGGACGTCGATGGGCGTGAGTTCATCGACTTTGCCGGTGGCCTCGGCGTGCTCAACGTCGGGCATGTACCGCCTGAAGTGGTGCGAGCGATACAAGAGCAGGCAGCCCGTTACCTCCACACCTGCTTCAGCGTCATGATGTACGAACCGTACGTGCAGCTTGCCCGAGAGCTGTGCGAGCGCGTCCCCGGTGACTTCCCGAAGAAGACGATGTTCACCAACAGCGGGGCCGAGGCCGTCGAGAACGCCGTCAAGGCGGCGCGCGCGTACACCGGCAAGCAGGCCGTCATCGTGTTCGAGTACGGCTTCCACGGCCGAACCCTGCTCACCATGGCGATGACCAGCAAGGTGAAGCCGTACAAGTTCGGCTTCGGAACCCTCGCGCCCAACGTGCATCGCGCGCCCTATGCCTACTGCTATCGGTGTCCCCTCGGCAAGACCTACCCGTCGTGCAACGTGGCCTGCGCCGACACCGTCGCTGACATGTTCAACACCCACGTCGATCCAGACGAGGTGGCGGCCCTGGTCGTGGAGCCGGTGGCGGGAGAAGGCGGCTTCATCGTCCCTCCCCCTGAGTGGCTGCAGCGTCTCTCCGAGATCTGCAGGCAGCGCGGTGTCGTCTTCGTAGCCGACGAGGTGCAGTCGGGAATCGGCCGTACCGGCAAGATGTTCGCCGTCGAGCACGCGGGCGTTGCGCCCGACATGCTCACCAGTGCCAAGTCGCTGGCTGCGGGGGTCCCCCTGGGCGCGGTGACCGGCCGCGCCGAGATCATGGACGCCCCCATCGTGGGTGGCCTGGGCGGCACATACGGCGGCAATCCGCTGGCCTGCGTGGCCGGACTCGAGGTGCTGGCCATGATCGACCGCGATCGCCTCCTCGACCGCTCCCGCGAGATCGGCAAGCGCATGATGACGCGCTTCCAGGCCATGCGCGAGAAGCATCCGCTGATTGGAGACGTGAGAGGCCTGGGCGCGATGGTGGCCATCGAGCTCGTGTCCGACCGAGAGAAGCGAACCCCTGCAAAAGAGCAGACTTCGAAGGTCATAAAGAAGGCCTATGAGCGCGGGCTGCTGCTGCTCAAGGCCGGCGTGCACGACAACGTCGTGCGAACCCTTGTCCCTCTCGTGGCCGACGATCGTACCATCGATGACGGCCTCGACATCATCGACGACTGCCTCGCGGCGGTCGGCGCCGAAATGACGGTGACGAAATGAAGATAGCGGTTCTCGGTGGAGCGGGCGCCATGGCGCGCATCACGCTTCTCGACCTCGTATCGTGCAAGGAAATCGAGCGCATCCTCGTGGCCGACCTGAGCCTTGAAGCCGCCACCGCGGTCATCGAGAGCCTCGACGACGAACGGCTGGAGGCGGCCGCCGTCGACGTGCGCGATGTCGAAGCGACGGCAGCCATCATCGAAGGCTACGACGTGGTCATCAACAGCACGCAGTACTACTTCAACCTCGAGGTCATGAAGGCGGCGCTGCTGGCCAAGGCTCACTACATCGATCTCGGCGGCCTGTTCCACATGACCCGCAAGCAGGTCACCCTCGACGACGACTTCCGCAAAGCGGGCCTCCTGGCCATCCTCGGCTCTGGAAGCACGCCCGGCATCACCAACGTGATGGCGCGGTACGCGGTCGACAAGCTCGACCAGGTCGAAGCCATCGACATCAAGATCGGCGCCGCCGACCTCGACCCCGGCAGCGCATTCTCGAGCCCCTATTCGCTCGACACCATCATCGACGAATGCGCGATGTCACCGTACATCTACGACGATGACCACTGGATAGAGCTGCCCCCGTTCAGCGGCGGCGAGAACGTCACGTTCCCCTCACCCATCGGCGCGGCCACAGCGCACTACACGCTGCACTCCGAGGTCGCCACGTTCCCGGTGTCATTCAAGGCAAAGGGCATCCACCGGGCCACCTTCCGCCTCGCCCTTCCCGAAGAGTTCGTGAAGACCGTCAAGACATTGGTCGACCTCAACCTCGCCGACGACACGCCCCGCGACATCCGCGGCGTCTCGGTGAAGCCGCGCGACGTGCTGCTCAACGTGCTTCGCCCGAGGCCCGGCGCGAGCGATACCATGCCCAACGACTGTGACTGCCTGCGCGTCGACGTGAGCGGAAGCCGTGGCGGACGCAAGGTCACCATCACCCTCGAATCGCTGGTCTTTCCGCACGAAGCCTGGCGGGCCAGCGCGGGCGCCCTCGACACGGGCGTGCCGCCGTCGATCATGGCGCAGATGATCGCCCGCGGCGACATCAAGGAGAGAGGCACACGCTCTCCCGAAGAGTGCGTGCCGCCGCTTCCCTTCTTCGAAGAGCTTGCGCGACGGGGCATGCACGTTGACGCCATCGTGCGGGAACCCCTGAGTTGACCCAGAGCCTTTCCTCGTCGTCCGCTCCCCCGCGGCCGACCGAGGAACTGCTGCGGCCGGCGGTCGTTCTCGAAGGCGTGCACCGCCGCTTCGGTTCAGTCGCGGCCGTCAACGGGCTCGACCTCGCCATCGGAGAGGGCGAGTTCTTCTCCTTCCTCGGTCCTTCCGGTTGCGGGAAGACAACAACCCTGCGCCTCATCGCAGGGTTCGAGACACCCGACGCGGGACGAATCCTGCTCCAGGGACAAGAGATTCAGCATCTACCGCCCTATCGGCGCAATGTGAACACGGCTTTCCAGAGCTATGCGCTCTTCCCGCATCTCGACGTGTTCGAGAACATCGCGTTCGGCCTGCGCCGGCGAGGCGCCAGCCGAACCGAGATCGCCGAGAAGGTCGCGTGGTCCTTGCAGCTGGTGCAGCTGACAGGGTACGAAAAGCGCCGCACCACCCAGCTGAGCGGGGGCGAGCAGCAGCGGGTCGCCATGGCCCGCGCGCTGGTGAACACCCCCGCCGTGCTGCTGCTCGATGAGCCCCTGAGCGCACTCGACGCAAAGCTGCGCCACCAGATGCAGGTCGAGCTCAAGCGAATCCAGCGCGAGATCGGCATCACCTTCGTTCTCGTCACCCACGACCAGGAAGAGGCCCTCACCCTGAGCGACCGCATCGCGGTGATGAACAAGGGGCGGTTCGAGCAGGTAGGAACGCCCACCGAGATCTACGAGCGCCCCCGCACGCGATTCGTCACCGAGTTCGTGGGGGCCAGCAACATCTTCGGAGGCACCGTGCGGGCGCAGGGGGGCGGCGAGGTCCAAGTCGAGGTCGACGGCGTGGGGCTCGTTCGTGTGGCCCACGATGGCAGCGTGCAGTCGGGCGACACCATCGAGCTCTTCGTGAGACCGGAGAAGATGCGCCTGTCGCATCAAGCGCCGAGCACCGACGAGAACCGGCTCGAAGGCATTCTGCGCACCGTCGTCTACCAGGGACCCGTCACCCGCTACGAGGTCGAGGTTGCGAGCGGACGCTCAATCGCGGTCACCGTGACCCATCTGCACATCCCAGCGGACCTGCGGCCAGGCGAGACGCTCTGGGTCAGCTGGAGCGCGTCATCCGGACGAATCCTGGCGAAGGAATGACCCCGGGGGCGATCACACGCTCGTCCCCACCCACCTGAACCCACGGCACAAGGAGCACGAAGATGCAGAAGATGTTCATCGGCGGAGAATGGGTCTCGGCTTCAAACGGGGCCGAGATCAAGATCATCAACCCGGCCACCGAGGAGGTGGTCGACACCGTGCCCTCCGGCACGAAGGAAGACGCCGAGCGCGCGGTGCAGGCGGCGAACGCGGGGTTCAAGATCTGGGGGCGCATGACGGGCGTGCAGCGTGGCGAGCTTCTGCACGAGGTCGCGGAGAAAATCAAGGAGGCGAAGGAAGACATTGCCCGCATCCTCACCCTCGAAGGGGGCAAGCCCCTCAAGGAGAACCGCGACGAGATCGACTGGGTGGTGGCCTGCTTCCGCTACTACGCCGAGATCGGACGCAACCGCCGCGGGCGCGTGATTCCCTCGGTCGAGGCCTCGCAGCTGGCGATGGTGCTCAAGGAGCCGTTCGGCGTGGCAGTGTGCATCGTCCCCTACAACTACCCGCTGCTGCTGATGGCGTGGAAGGTGGCGCCCGCGCTCGCAGCTGGCAATTCGGTCATCATCAAGCCCTCGAGCATCACACCGCTGTCGACCCTCGCGATGGGCAAGATCTTCGACCTGCTGCCCACAGGCGCGGTGAACATCATCACGGGGAGCGGTGAGGCGGTGGGCGATACCCTCATCTCCCATCGCAAGACCCACGTCATCGCCTTCACCGGAAGCCTCGAGACCGGCCGTCGCATCGCCCGCATGGCCGCCGAGAGCTTCAAGAAGGTGTCGCTCGAGCTCGGCAGCAAGGACCCGTTCCTGGTCTGCGAGGACGCCGACGTGGCCATCGCGGCCAAAGCGGTGGCCTGGGCCTCGTTCCTCAACTGTGGGCAGGTGTGCACCTCCACTGAGCGCGTCTACGTGCACGAGCGCATCGCCGCGCCCTTCATCGAGGCGCTGGTCGAGTTCACGCGAAGCCTGCGAATCGGGAATGGCCTCGAGCCCACCACCGACATCGGCCCGATGGCGCGTGGGCACTACCGCCAGAAGGTCGAGGAGCAGGTCGCCGCGGCCCAGGCCAGCGGCGCGCGCATCCTGACCGGGGGGCGTCGACCAGACGGCTTCTCCAAGGGGTTCTTCTTCGAGCCCACCGTGATGGTCGATGTCAACCACGACATGCGCATCATGCGCGAGGAGACCTTCGGGCCGGTGGCGCCCGTGATGACCTACCGCGACTTCGACCACGCCATGGCCCTGGTCGATGACACCGAGTTCGGGCTGGGCGCCATCTGCTACACCAAGGACGCCGAGAAGGCCAAGCGATTCTTCGAAGAGGTGAAGGCGGGCACGGTGTGGATCAACGACCCGCTCACCGACAATGACGCCGGCCCCTTCGGCGGCATGCGCATGAGCGGCGTCGGGCGTGAGCTCGGAGAGGAAGGGCTCGACGAGTTCCAGGAGACCAAGCACGTGCACTGGGATTTCGTCCAGGAAGAGAAGGATTGGTGGTACCCGTACGCCCGTTGAGCACCCTGCGCATACTCGCACCGCGCCACGGCCCTCGCGGCTCGACGCGCATGGGAAGACGCGCCTTCCTCTCGCTGGCGGGAGGCGCGCTCACCATGGCCGCGCTGGGCACATCGGGCTGCCGATCGCAGGCCCTCGAGGCGAACCAGCTCAACCTGTACAACTATCCGAACTACATCGCACCCGACACCATCCCGGAGTTCGAGAAGCGCTTCGGTGTGCGCGTGGTGTACGACAACTACTCGGCCCAGGACACGCTCGAGGCCAAGCTTCGCATCGGCCGCTTCGGGTACGACCTCGTGGTGGCCAGCGACTACAAGGTTCGCCGGTTCTGCAAGGCCAACATCGTGCAGCCCCTCGACAGCGCGCGCATCCCCAACATCTCGAACCTGTTCGACTGGTTGCGGGACGCGTCATACGACCCGGGCAACCGATATTCTATTCCCTGGCAGTGGGGCACGACGGGCATCGGATACAACAAGAAGTACATCACCGATTCGGTGACAGGATGGTCTGCTCTGTGGGACCCGCGCTTCAAGGGACGCATCGACATGCTAAACGAGCGACGCGACTGCATCGCTGTCGCGCTGCTGCGCCTCGGCTTCTCGGTGAACACCCTGAACCCCCGCGAGCTCGACCAGGCTCGCGACCTGCTCATCGACCAGCGCCCGCTGCTGAAGCACTACACCAGCGACACCTACATCGATGAGATGGCGGCCGATGACGCCTGGATCTGCGAGGGATGGAGCGGCGATGTCTTCCAGGCCATCGCCGACAACGCCAGCGTGGCGTATGTCATTCCCCAGGAAGGGTCGATGCGCTGGGTCGACAGCATGTGCATTCCCGTCGGCGCGCCGCACAAAGCCCTTGCCGAGCAGTTCATGAACTACGTGCTCGAGCCGGACGTGTCGGCCCGTCTGTCGAACGCAGTCGAGTTCGCAAGTCCGAACAAGGCCGCGCTCCCGCTCATCAAGCCGGAGATGCGAGAGAACCCTCTCATCTATCCGCCCCCAGAGGTGATGCGGAGACTCTCGTTTCTCGAAGACCTCGGAACAGAGGGTGACGCGATGTACAATCGCGTTTGGGAACAGGTCAAGCTGGCACGAAAGGGAGATACCGCGTGACCGATCGAGCCAACGACGCGCCAGCGACCCCGACGGGTGGTCAGGGCCTGCTTCTCGCCCCCATGGTGGGATACCTCATCGTCTTCCTGGTCGTCCCGCTGATGCTGGTCTTTCACGAGAGCCTTCGCGGGGGAGGAGCCGGCGGTGGGCTGGGCCTGGGAAACTACCTCGACTGCCTCAGCGATCGCTACCTCGCCGTGCTCGTGCGCTCTGCGGCGTATGCGGGCAGCGCCACGCTGGCCTGCCTGCTGCTTGGCTATCCGCTCGCCTACTGCATCGCCATGTACGGGGAGCGGCGCAAGAACACGCTGCTCCTGCTGGTCATGCTGCCCTTCTGGACCTCCTACCTGGTACGCATCTACGCGTGGCGAACGCTTCTGGCCGGCAAGGGGTTCCTCAACATGCTGCTGCTCGACATGGGCGTCATCCACACACCGCTGGCCATCCTGAACACACCGCTGGCGGTGGTGCTGGGACTCACCTATGGCTTCCTGCCCTTCATGACCCTGCCCCTCTACACCTCGATCGAGAAGCTCGACCGCACCCTGCTCAACGCGGCCCTCGATCTGGGAGCCACGCCTTTGTCAGCGTTCGTGCGCGTCGCCCTGCCGCTCACGCTGCCCGGCATCGTCGCCGGCGTCGTGCTCACCTTCATTCCCGCCCTGGGCGACTTCGTCACCGCAGACCTCATCGGCAGCCCCGAGACACAGATGATCGGCAATGTCATCGAGTCGAAGTTCTTCGTGGAGAACGACTGGCCGCACGGTTCAGCCCTGGCCTTCCTGCTGATGGGCCTGCTCATGATCGGACTCTTCACCCAGGCGCGTCGCGCCCATGACGAGGGAGGGATCGCATGAGCCGCAAACGCCCCTGGCCGCTCTACGCCTACGCCGGAATGGTGTACGCCTTTCTCTACGCCCCCGTGCTCGTGCTCGTCGCCTTCTCCTTCAACACGAGCAAGCGCAACGCAGCGTGGCGCGGGTTCACGCTCGACTGGTACCGACAGCTGCTCACCGACCGTGAAATAATCACCGCGCTGCTAAACAGCCTGGAAATCGCGGCAACCGCGACCATCATCGCCACAATACTCGGCACCCTGGGGGCCCTTGCGCTCTCGCGCAGCGACTTCAAGGCGCGAACCTTCTATGAGACGCTCATCTTCATCCCCATCGTGATCCCTGAAGTGGTGATGGGTGTCGCACTGCTCACGCTCTTCGTTGCCATGGGCGTGACGCTCGGCCAGACAACGGTCATCCTGGCCCACGCCGCATTCAGCATCTCGTTCGTCTCGGTCGTGGTCCGGGCACGCCTCCAGGGCAGCCCTCGCAACCTCGACGAGGCCGCCGCGGATCTTGGCGCCACGCCCTGGCAGACCTTCTGGCACGTGACGCTGCCCCTCATCTCGCCAGGCGTTCTGTCCGGCGCGCTCCTGGCATTCACGCTCTCGTTCGATGACTTCGTGATCAGCTTCTTCAACTCGGGTGCGGGAGGCACCACACTTCCCATCAAGGTGTATTCGATGATCAAGTTCGGCATCAGCCCGATGATCAACGGTGTCTCTACAATCATGCTGGCCGTCACCTTCATTGCCCTGCTCATCGCCGACCGGC
>RGZZ01000235.1 GCA_010028905.1 Pseudomonadota bacterium
GGCCGCGTTGGTGGAGTGGAGCTGAGGCTGCTGCGCCCACCACTGCAAAGCCGCCGCCGGGGAGGTGCAGGTCGCCGGAACCTCGAGGATGGTGAAGGCGTTCAGCGATTCGGCCTGCTGCAAGGCGTGCGCGGCGAGCTGCGGGTCCGGCGGGTTGACGGCGCGCGCGGCGTCCGGCACCAGCAGCAGGCTGAACCCCCGCGCGCCCTGCAGCGCCAGCAGCGCGGTATCGTAGTCGGCAAGGGCCGGCGCCCCTCCGCCGCTCGGAGGCGCCACGCGTACCACGTACGCCTGCTGGCCTCCCAGGGAGAAGAACTGGTAGACCTGGGCCGATGTGGGCCGGGTGAGGTCGAGGTTTCCGAACCGCGCCACGAAGTCGGCCCAGGAGTCGATCTGAACAGGCTGGTTCACGGGGCCGCTCGCGAGGTCTCCAACGAAGGCCGCCACCCCGGTGGGCACGCCCACGATGCTCTGAGGGAAGGCGGAGAGCTCCACCACGTACTCCCCCGGGGTGGATGTGCTCGAGCCGAGGGCGCCGGCGCGCGATGCGGCGCTCGCGCCGTGCGTGGCCGTGGCGCGGATGAACACGGTCGCGTCTGCCTGCTCGGCGCTGTACAGCTCGAGGGTATGATCGCCGGCGCCAACCGTTACCGTGGCGGGCGCCCCGGCTCGCGCGTTCGCCACCGCGGTGCCCTTCGCATCGCGCAGCACGGCCATTCGCACGGCGGGGCTGTCAATGCGCAGATCGAATGTGGCCGATGCTTCGAACTTCACCGGTATCACGTCGATTCCGGGCGGGCCCGTGTCTTCCGCCCCCGTAGACGCCGACGCCGACTCGAGATGATCGACCACGACGTGGTGGAGCAGGTCGGCCCGCAGGGTGGGATCGTGGGCGAGCTGCACCTCTCCCAGGGTGCGCGTTGTGCGGGCGCTTCCCGTCGGGACAGACGCCCGCACCCCCTGGTCCGGCGGCAGCGGACTCGACGCGGATGTCGACCCACCGCTGCCGCAGCCCGCGAGCAGGGGGGTGAGGGCCAGCAATGCGATGAGGCGGTGAAAGAAGCGCATACGTGCTCAGTTCCTCCTGCGACGCGCGGTTTCCCCCGCGGGGCGGCGCGCGGGGAACGGCACGGAGGTGCGTTTCATGATTGTTTCAGCCCGCCGCGCTACGCTGTGGGTGTTCGAGCTGGGATCGATGGAGTGCCAAGAACGTGATGAACGTGAACCTCAACGCGCTTGTCTCCCCCCGACCTGCGGCAGGTCTGATGCAGGATGTGCCCGTCGATGGCGTGGCGTCGCCGCCCGAGGGTCTGTCTGCACAGACCGACGCCTACGCCTGCACGGCGGCGCCAGCGCCCGGATACGTGCTGGGCGCGCCCTATCGACTCGAGGCCGTCAGACCCGGCGACGCGGCGGCGCTGGCCGCCATCGACCGCAGCGCCTTCACCGCGCCCTGGCCAGTCGAGCGCTTCGACACGCTGCTCGCGAAGCCGAGTGTGGAGGGGCTGCTCGCGTCGACCGCCCTCGGCACCCTCGGGTACTTCTTGATCGATCATGGATCCGAGCGCGGCGGCGCCGACTACCTCTCGAGCATCGGCGTGGTGTGCGCGGCCCAGGGCAAGAAGGTGGGCGAGCGCCTCTTCCTCGAGGCGGTGAAGCAGTCGCGCGACAGCGGCGCCCCCGCGTGCTGGCTGCATGTCGATGTCAACAACCACGGCGCCATGCGCCTCTATGAGAAGTACGGCTTTCAGGTCGCGGGCCTTCTTCCCAACAACTATCCGGAAGATGGCCACGACGGCTATGAGATGGTGCTCTCTGAGCTGCAGTCGCCGACCGTGGGCGAGAAGCTCGCGGGTCTCGAGTCAAAGCTCGAGGCAGCCATTCGCGCGTCGCGTCCGATGCCCGCCGAGCACCATCACGTGGAGGCGCAATGAGGCGGTTGACGCGGGTCGCCCGCGCGCTGCTGGTTCTTCTCGCGCTTGCCCATGCGGCTTTGGCGTGCGCGTGTGCCGAGACGCCTGCAGCAAAGGCGTCGACCTGGACCGGGATCACGGCCGCCCAGCGTGCCGAGATCACGCAGCTGGCCGAGCCCTACAAGCGCTTTCTCGCCGCCGCCCGCACCGCGCAGCGCGCCACCCGCGAAGAGGTGAAGCAGGCCGAGCAGGCCGGGTTCGTGCCCTTCAGGGAGGCTTCGCAGTGCAGGCCTGGCGCACGGCTCATCTTCTCGGCCCACGATCGCGCGGTGGTTCTCGTGGTGGTGGGCAGCACGCCCATCGTCGCGGGCTCGCGGGTGGTGGCCGCCCATCACGACAGCCCCCACATCGACCTCAAGGGCCGTCCGGTGGTGGCTGCGGGCGAATTTGCCATGTTCAAGACCATCTACTACGGCGCGCTCAAGAAGTACCAGTGGGCCAACCTTCCCCTGGCCCTGGTGGGTCGCATCGACACCGCTGAGGGCCGGACCGTCGAGGTGTCGCTGGGGCTCGAGCCGGGGCAGCCCGTGTTCGTGATTCCCGACAATGCGCCCCATTCTGATAAAGACCTTCGCACCCGTACCTATGCCGATGTGCTTGCGGGTGAAGAGATGGATCCGGTGGCGGGCAGCATTCCCGGTGCCAAGACGAGCGTGGTCGACGAGGTGCTTGCGTCGCTGAGGCAGGCCTACGGGGTGAAGGATGCCGATCTGGTGAGCGCCGAGCTGCAGCTGGTGCCTGCCGCCGCGCCGGCTGACGTGGGCCTCGACCGCGGGCTCATCGGCTCGTGCGGACAGGACGATCGTCTCTCGGCATGGTGTGCGACGCGGGCCCTCACCGAGGTGAAGGGCACGCCCGCGCTCACCGCGATGGCCTGGATCTCGAACAACGAGGAGGTCGGGTCGATCAACAACAGCGGCGCCGCCTCCACGTTCCTCACCAGCACCTACGCCGAGCTCGTGGCGGCGCAGCAGGGCGACCGCTATCGCGACCTCGACCTGCGCCACGCGCTCCGCGCGGCCCAGGTTGTGTCGGCCGACTGCTGCGACGGGGTCAACCCCCTCTTTCCCCAGACCAGTGAAGCCTCGAACGCGGCCCGCCTCGGCGGCGGTGTCGCCCTCAAGCTCTACGGCCGTGGCTTCAACGCCAACGCCGAGTACATCGCCCGCACGCGCCGGGTGCTCGACCAGGCGGGCATTCCCTGGCAGACCCAGACCCCCAAGGTCGACGTCGGCGGTGGAGGCACCATCGGTGGCTTCATGTCGGCGGTCGAGATGGAGGTCATCGACGTGGGCGTTCCGCTGCTGTCGATGCACTCGCCCTTCGAGCTCTCGTCGAAGATCGATGTGTGGAACCTGTATCGGTTCATGAAGGCGTTCTACGCGGCGCGATAGGGGCGGCAGGAGATGCCGCGGCCACAGAACACATGGAATTCACGCCCTGGCGCCGGCGACTGCTCATCTGGCAGCCTGGCAGCGGGTTGTCGATCTTCTTGAACCAGGAGCTCTGATGAACGTTCTCAGATGTACCTTGACCACCTTGTCGCTCGCCCTGCTCGTGGGCGGTGTGGCCGTTGCAGCGCCGCCTCCCGACATTCCGCGCGCCTTCGGTCCCGATGCCGTGGTGACCCCGCTCAACCGGCGGGGCGACGATCCGCTGGCCAAGATGAACAAGGAGCTGCAGATCGTCTACTTTCAGTTCACGCGTCCCGGGCGTGCCGACTATGCCTACTCTGATGCCGAGCTGACGTCGATCTTCGGCATTGCGAAGGGAGACCGAAACCCCTGGGTCGAGGTCTCGCTCGAAGTCGCCGACGGCTTCGACGTGGCGCGTGTCGAGAAGGCTGGCGCCAAGGTGCGCGAGCGCTTGGGCAATCACGTCTTCGCCGTCGTTCCGGTGGCCGCGCTCGAGCGCGTCGCCGGTGAGCGCACGGTGACGTCGGTTCAGTCTCTCTTCGTCGGCCAGCGTCCGCGTCCGCGGGCCTCGCAGGCCGTGCCGCTGAGCGAGCAGGTGACGCCGTCCACGCGCGGGGGGGCGTTCGACAACTCCTTCGACAAGCGCGGACTGACCGGCAAGGGCGTGGCCATCGCCATCATCGATTCCGGCATCGACTGGCATCACCCTGACTTCCTGCGCCCGGACGGCACCACGCGAATCCTGGCCATGTACGATGTGTACGACACCTCGTTCGACGTGAGCGGGGGCAAGGTCGGCTCTCGTCCCCCCATCAATGCGCCGAACGGGAAGCCACAAGGCACGGTCTACACCCGCGCCCAGATCAACGCGGCGCTCGCCGGCACGGGGGTGGTCGATGCGCGCAAGGACGTGGTGGGACACGGCACCGCGTGCGCCAGCACCGCGGCAGGGAATGGTCGTGCCACCGCCAACGGCGTGCCGGCCGGGCAGTACGCGGGCGTCGCACCCGACGCCGATCTCATCATCGTGAATGCCGACACGCTCGACGATGGCGGCATCGTGCCGTTCACCTACAAGACGCTGGACTGGATCAAGGAGGTCGCCCGTGCGGCCAGAGAGCCCGTCGTCCTCAGCATGAGCTATGGCGGGCACTTCAACACCCATGAGGGCGTCACCCCGGAAGAGGTGGCACTCAATGCTGCTGTCGGCGAGGGCAAGCCCGGTATCGTGGCCTGCGTCTCGGCCGGCAATGAGGGTGAGGAGACCATGCACGCCGCGGGCCGCTTCAGCGCGCCGCTTCCCGGTGAGCAGTTCCACATGAGCCCCTCCATCGAGCTGTTCGTCACTGACAAGCGAGGCGCGGTTCTCTGCGGCTGCTTCTCGGCACTGGATGAGTGGGGCCTGCAGGTCACGGCCCTAGAGGGCCCGATGGCCGCCGCGAAAGGCGGAGCCTTCAGCTGGGCGGTGTGGAAGAAGGCAGGTCAGCTGATGCTGGGCAAGACCAAGGACCTCCCGAGCGACACCGCGCTCCCCGCGCGACTCGACGCCCAGGCGAGCGCGAATCGCTTCGTTGCAAGTCCTCGAACTGAGGCGTTCTCCATCATGCTCCCCAAGGGGCGTTACATTCTGTTCGGCTTCGGGGCAAGCGCCACGGTACCCAATGGCGGCTTCGACCTGTATCTCCCGGGCGGCGGGGCGAGCTTCGGCAAGGGAACCGTGCAGCAGTGCATGGTGGGGGCGCCGGCCATGGCGACCAACGTCATCGCCGTGGGGGCCTATCAGTTTCGTCCGAGCTGGGCGTCGGCGGAGGGCCGGCAGGTGTACATCGGAATGGACGTGGGACGCATCGCGTCGTACTCGAGCCCAGGCTTTCGTCGAGACGGCTGGGTGAAGCCGGACATCGCCGCGCCGGCAACCTACACCATCTCTGCGCTCTCCAAGGACGCGCCCGGATTCAGCGGCCGCTCAGATCGCCTGTTCATCACCGCGGATGGCCAGCACGTGGCGTGGGAGGGCACGAGTGCGGCCTGCCCCTTCACCGCCGGCGTGATCGCGCTCATGCTGCAGAAGAACCCCACCCTCGACGCCGCGCTCGTCCGGTCGATCATCATGCGCACGGCAAGACGCGACACCCAGACCGGTGCGGTGCCGAATCCGCAGTGGGGCTGGGGCAAGCTCGATCCCACCGCCGCCATCAACGCGGTCCCGTCGCCCAAGGCCGTTCCCACGAAGAAGCCCGGGACGCCGAGTCGCGTCCGCTGACCGGCAGCGTGTGGTCATGTCCTGGCAACGACGGGTCATGGCGGCCCTGCTTGTGGGGCTTGTGGTGGCGCTTGTGGGCGACGTGGCTTCGGCAAAGGGCACGCGTCGCGCCCTGCTCGTCGGGGTGTGGGCCTACGAGCGCGCCGCGTCTGAGGGGGCCTGGAAGAACCTCGGCTCACGCGCCGATGTCGACGCCATCCGCGGGGTTCTGATTGGCCATCTCGGCTTCGCTCCGAGCGAAGTGGTGGCCCTGACGACGCCCGCGGAGACCACCCATCGGGCCATCATCGATGCGTTTCGCAAGACGCTCATCGACGGAGCGGGTCCGGATGACGAGATCTTCTTCCACTACTCCGGACACGGCTCGCAGGTCCCGGATGATCGTGAGGTCGACGGCCTGGCCGAGACGCTCGTCCCCTCCGACTACGTCAGCGTGACCGATGGCGCCAACGACATCCGCGACAAGGAGATCGAGGGGCTGTTGGCCGAGCTGGCGGCGCGTGGTGTCAGACGGGTCACGCTTTCGTTCGACTGCTGCCACTCGGGGACGATCACCCGATCGCGGATGCGGGGTGTGCGGGGCGCCGGTCGCGCATCCAAGGCTCGGCCACGGATTGACGGAGGGGGCGCGGCCGATGGTGCAAGCGGCATGGTTCCCCCCGCCGTCGCGCGCGATTTCGTCGTTCTCAGCGCCTGCCGACCGGAGGAGCTTGCGGGTCAGTGCTACGATGACGCGGGCCAGGTGGTCGGCATCTATTCGATGGGCCTGGTGCGCGCACTGAGCCGGGCCACCGCGTCGACCACCTGGCGCGATGTGTACGAGATCTTGCGCGAGTCTCTGGCCGCCGATCCGCAGACGCCCCAGATCGAGGGCGCGATCGATCGTCTTGTGTTCGGGGGCAGCGCGGTGGCCACGCCTACATACATCGCGGTGCGCGCGGAAGGAGACGCCCTCCTGCTCGAGGCTGGACGTCTGCAGGGGGTTGGTCCAGGCACGACGGTCGATGTCTACGCACCGGGCACGCGCGATTTCACATCGACGAAGCCCATCGTCTCTGCGGAGGTGACGCAGGCCGGACTGGCCACCAGCACGTTGCGTCTTGGCCAGAGCCCAGCGGTTGCCCTGGGGGGCGGACGGGCGCGAATTCGGCGCCAGGTTCTCCCGGAGACGCGCATGCGCCTCGACGCGCGCGCGCTCTCGGCGCTTCCGGAGGGGCCGAGCATCACGCGCGACCTGCGCGCCCTTCCCATGGTGGAGCTCACGCAGGGCGGCACGTGCGATCTCGCTGTCGTTGCGGGGACTGGGGGATTGCGGCTGGAACGCAGCGATGGAGCGGTGGTGGCGGTGCTGCCAGCAGATGGTCGTGTGGTCGAGGCCATGCGCTCCGCAGTGGAGGGCGAGGCTCGGAGGCGCTTCATCGCCGGGCTCTCCAACGACGCGCAGGACGCGCTCTCGGTGCGCATGCGACTCGTGCAGGTAGAGCCTGACCTGCAAGATGGACACGTCGTGGGGGTGCGTCGGGTCATCGGTCCCATCGCGGATCGCGCGAAGGCGCGGGCCGGCACCTGGGTGCGCGTTGAGGTCTGGAACATGGGCTACCAGCGGATATGGCTGTCGCTGCTCGACGTGATGCCGGATGGGGCGGTGAATGTCCTGTGGCCGCCCCCTGATCGCGCGCACGCCGACGAGCGCGTGGAGAACAGCATCGACGAGAGGTGGGTTGCGCTGCCCGACCTGCTGATTCGCCTCACGCCGACCCGTGGCAAGGAGACCTTCAAGCTCATCGCCACCGATCGTCCCGTGCAGCTCGCGCCGCTGCTCGATGTCGCGCAAGCCTGTCAGCAGACGCGCGGGGCCATCTCGCATCCCATCGCGCGATGGCTGCTCGACGCCACCCTCGGGCTTCGCTCGGGACGTGACGCCATCGAGCCTGCCCAGTGGGGCACGGCTTCGGTCACCGTCGAGGTGCGCTGACTACTGCCAGTTGCCGAACAGCACGAACGGGGCCCAGTAGAACGGGTGCGCGAACGGTCGTGACGGGTCTGGTCGCCAGGGCGGGGTCTGGCATCGCGGGCGGGCTTTGCGCGC
>RGZZ01000236.1 GCA_010028905.1 Pseudomonadota bacterium
ACGACCAGCGGGCTGCAGTGGTCGACGCCCAAGGGCCCGCCGTTCAAGATCCCGCCCTACACCATCTGCAAGGTCCAGCTCATCCAAGAGACCCGCCATCCCATCGACCTGGTGGTACCCGAGCTGCTCGAATCCCTGGGCGGCGCGAAGTGACCGAGGCCGCCGCCAAACCTCGCCCGCGCGTTCGCTACAAGCGCGTGAGCACCCCCACCCTGCTCCAGATGGAGAGCGTGGAGTGCGGCGCCGCGTCGCTGGGCATCATTCTCGGCTACTTTGGCCGCTGGATCCCCCTCGAGCAGCTGCGCACCGACTGCGGGGTGTCGCGCAACGGCAGCAACGCCCGCCACATCGCAGAGGCGGCGCGCAACCACGGCCTCGACTGCAAGGGCATGAAGGCCGAGCCGTCCGACCTCCCCACGATTCCCCTGCCCGTCATCGTGTTCTGGAACTACAACCACTTCCTCGTGGTCGAGGGGGTCAGTACCGACTGGGTGTACATCAACGACCCGGAATCGGGGCCACGCCGCATCACCTGGGATGACTTCGATCGCAGCTTCAGCGGCATTCTGCTGAAGTTCGAGAAGGGGCCCTCGTTCGAGCGCAAGGGGAGCCCCCCATCAGCCGTGCGCGGGCTCTTCGAGCGCATGCGGGGCAACACCCTGAACCTGCTCTTCGTCTTTCTCACCAGCCTCGCCCTGGTGGCCCCCGGCATCGTGGCGCCCGCCTTCATCCGCATCTTCATCGATGACATCCTGACCAACGGCAACGTCAGCTGGATCCTCGCCCTGCTCATCGCCATGATCGTGACCATCGCAATGTCGGCCGGGCTGACGTGGCTGCAGCAGTACTTCATCGCCCGCATGGAGACCGGCCTCGCCCTGCTCTGGTCGGGGCGGCTGTTCTGGCACGTGCTGCGGCTGCCCATGTCTTTCTACATGCAGCGCTTCAGCGGCGACATCGCGTCGCGCGTCGAGCTCAACGACGGCGTGGCGCAGATGGTGAGCGGACGACTGGTCTCGGCCATGCTCAACCTGCTGATGCTGGCGTTCTACGGCATGGTCATGTACAGCTACTCCGCCCTGCTCACCGGCATCACCGTGGCGCTGGCCCTGTCGAACGGGCTGCTGCTCATCTACACCGGGCGCGTTCGCACCGACCTCAACCGACGCCTCGCCCAGAGCGGCGGAAAGCTGAGCGGCTGCACCTTCAGCGGTCTGCAGATGATGGATTCGCTCAAAGCCTCGGGGCGCGAGGGCGATCTGTACGCGCGGTGGTCCGGCTACCAGGCGCAGGTTCTGTCATCAGAGCAGGAGCTGGGCGTGACCGCGCAGCTGCTGTCGACCATGCCATCG
Organism: Pseudomonadota bacterium; assembly: GCA_010028905.1. NCBI lineage: Bacteria > Pseudomonadati > Pseudomonadota > Pseudomonadota bacterium. The sequence continues at coordinate 1,353 of RGZZ01000236.1, forward strand.
CTCACCATGAACCTAGGCAATGTGTTCATCCTCACCATCGGCGCCGTGCATGTCCTCGAAGGCAGCATGTCGGTGGGCATGCTGGTGGCCTTCATGTCGCTGGTGGGCAGCTTCCTCGCCCCGGTGAACATGCTGCTCGAGTACGCCGGAGACATCCAGCGATCGATGGGCGATCTGAGCCGCATCGACGACGTGCTGCGCAACCCGGCCGACCCGTGGGGCCAGGACGGGATAGCGCCCGACGCCCCGAAGCGCCTGAGTGGCCATCTCGAGCTGCGCGGCCTCACCTTCGGATACAGCCACAGCGACCCGCCGCTCATCGAGAACTTCAACCTCGTCGTCAAGCCCGGCCAGCGTGTGGCCCTGGTGGGCGGCACCGGCAGCGGGAAGAGCACCATCGGCAAGATGATCGGCGGCCTGTACCAGCCCTGGGGCGGCGAGATCCTGTTCGACGGGGTTGCGCGAGAGAAGATCTCGCGTGAGGTGATCACCTCCGGCCTGGGCTATGTCGATCAGGAGATCGTGCTCTTCGACGGCAGCATCCGCGACAATCTCACACTCTGGAACCCCGCCTACGATGACGAGACCCTCGTGCGCGCGCTGCGCGACGCCTCGCTCGAGCACGAGATCCTCGATCGCGTCGGCGGCCTCGACTCCACCATCCGCGAGGGGGGCAGCGACCTCAGCGGCGGGCAGCGGCAGCGCCTCGAGATCGCCCGCGCCCTGGCCCTCGAACCCGCCATCATGGTTCTCGATGAAGCCACCAGCGCCCTCGACGCGCTTGTCGAGCGAAACATTGACGCCCGCCTTCGGGCGCGCGGAATCACCTGCGTCATCATCGCCCATCGACTCAGCACCATCAGAGACTGCGACGAGATCATCGTGCTCGACCACGGTAGGGTGCTGCAGCGCGGCACGCATGACAAGCTCATCAAGCAGGAAGGGGCCCCGTACTGGGAGCTCATCCAGGCCGAGACCGCGGCCAACGCCGCTGCCGTGAAGACCGCCGAAGGGGGGGCCGGAGCATGAGCAGCCCCCTCATCGATGCCGTTGCCGCGCTCGAGGCCGCCGCGTGGGAAGAGGGCGGAGCAAACCATCCCATCGACCTCGACGACGCCGATGCCGCCTGGTTCGTGGCCCCCGTCGACGGCACGTTCGTTCAGCTCTTCGAGGTGGCGCCAGCCGTGGGCGGAGGCCCCGGCACACGCACCCCCCTGATCGAGATCCCGGCGGGCGGGGTGTTCCTCGGCGCCGAGCCCATCGACGGCCACACCCTGCTGGGCGTGGGCAGCGCGGGTGCGCGGGTGCTGCGCGTTCCGCTGACGTCGCTGGGCGATCTCACCCTTGACGGAGAGAAGCAGAACGCGCTCGAGACGGCGGTGCGTCAGTACCTCGACCTCGTGGCCAGAAGCTACGCGGTAGAAGTCCCCGCCCGCTGGAGCGCCACGCCGGAGTCGGCCTGGCGCGAGCTGAAGCTGTTCCAGGCACTGGCCATGGAGGCCGCGGTGCGCGCATCCGTAGCGCGCGCCGACCGCCTTGCCAAGGGCGCGCAGGCCCGTCATGCCGTCGAGCGCGGAACCCTGGGCGCCGCCGTGATGAACCTGGCCGCGGTGCTGGGCAGCGGTGGAGCGTCACGCGCGGCAGTGCGCGGCGCGAGCAACGAGGAGGTGCTGCTGCGCACCTGCATGGTCATCGGCGAGCGCGCCGACATCACGTTCAAGCGACCGCCCCAGTCGAGTCGGGCCACCAATGTCGACCCCGTGACGCAGCTGGCCCGCGCGGCCCACGTCTATGCGCGCGAGGTCTCGCTGCGCGGCGAGTGGTACAGACGCGACGGCGGACCGCTGCTCGGGTTCACGCGCGATGACCCGCACCCCGTGGCGCTGATGCCGCTCTCTGCCACCCGCTACGAGATGATCGATCTCGTCGAGGGAACGCAGAAGAAGATCGGCCCCGCCGAGGCGCGTCTGATCGACGTGCGGGCGTTCTCGTTCCAGCGCACGCTGCCGGATCGCGCCCTCGACGTGCTCGACCTCATGCGCTTCAGCATGAAGTTCACCCGCGCCGACATGACGCGCATCAGCATCTTCGGCATGGCCATGTCGCTGCTGGCCATCATCACACCGATGGCGACCGGGTTCCTGGTGAGCACGGTCATTCCCCGCGGCCTGCACAAACAGGTGCTGAACGTGGGCATCGGCATGCTCACCGCCACCCTCTGCTCGGCCGCGTTCCAGCTGGCGCGATCGGTGGCCATGCTGCGCCTCGAGGGGCGCATCGATGCCGATCTGCAGGCCGCGATCATGATGCGGCTGCTCAACTGCCAGCCAGACTTCTTCCGCCGCTTCACCGCGGGCGATCTGGGGCAGCGCGTGCTGGGCGTCAACCAGGTGCGCCAGATCATGACGGGCGCAAACCTGCAGGCCTTGCTGGGCGCCGTGTTCTCGGTCTTCAGCTTCTTGATCATGTTCGTCTACAGCCCAGAGCTCGCCATGGTGGGCTGCCTGCTCATCGTGGTGATGTTCGCCTTCACCGTCTGGGCAGGCCTCACCTACACCAAACGCGCCCACCAGATCGCCGACATCACCGGCGAGCTGAGCGGACGCGTTCTGCAGCTGCTGCGCGGCATCGCGAAGATCCGGCTCTCCGGAGCCGAGGGGAGCGCGTTCAACCGATGGGTCGAGGCGTTCTCGAAGCAGCGGCGCCTGACCCTCGAGAACCGCCTCGTCGAGGCCCAGATCGCGGCGGTGCAGGTGGCCTTCCCCACCCTCACCACCTTCTTCTTCTTCCTCTACATCGCGGGCAGCGGCACCGCGGGCACAACCACAGGCGCCTCGTTCATCGCCTTCTACGGCGCCTTCGGACAGTTCCAGGGCGGCATTCTCGGGCTGGCCGGCGCCCTCAACTCGCTGCTCACCATCGCCCCCATCCTGCGGCGCGCCCAGCCCCTGCTCGAGGCCTCCCTCGAGCGCGACGACACGCGCCCCGATCCGGGGGTGCTCAGAGGCGGGCTACGCCTCGAGAACGTCGGCTTCCGCTACAACCCGGAGGGGGCGCCCATCCTCGAGAACGTGAGCATCGAGGTGAATCCGGGCGAGATGGTGGCCATCGTCGGACCGTCTGGCGGCGGCAAGAGCACCATTCTGCGCCTCATGCTCGGGTTCGAGCGGCCCGAGACCGGTCGGGTGCTCTACGACGATCAAGACATGAAGCAGATCGACGTGCAGGCGGTGCGCCGCCAGCTCGGCGTGGTGCTGCAAGATGGAAAGCTCATGGCGGGCGACATCTACACCAACATCGTGGGCAACGCCCTCCTCACCCTCGACGACGCGTGGGAAGCGGCTCGCGTGGCGGGCATCGCTGATGATATTCGCGCCATGCCCATGGGCATGCACACGGTGCTCACCGAAGACGCGGCCTCCTTCTCCGGCGGGCAGCGCCAGCGCCTGATGATCGCCCGCGCCGTGGTGGCCCGGCCCAAGTACCTGTTCTTCGACGAGGCCACGAGCGCGCTCGACGCCGTGGTTCAAGACGAGGTGACGCGCAACCTCGACGCTTTGAATGCCACGCGCATCGTCATCGCCCATCGGGTGAGCACCATTCGCCACGCCACGCGCATCTACGTGATGCAGCACGGCCGGGTGGCCCAGGTCGGCACCTACGACGAGCTGCTCGCCATCGACGGCCCCTTCGCCGAACTGGTGAAGCGCCAGCTGGCCTGACCCTCGCAGAGAAGGCCTGCCGTCAAGGGCCCGACATGGTCGCCGCGCAGTGCGCTCAGTGCTCCTCTTGCGTGTCGAGCACCTTCACTGTCGCGCCATCGGAAAGGTCTTGAACCCCCTGCATGGCGACCTTCTCGCCCGCGGTGAGGCCCTTGGTGACGAGGGCATGGGTCTCGTTCTGGATGGCCACGGTCACCTCACGGCGCTTGGCGGTGGCGCCATCGATCACAACGACGAAATCGCCGCTCTCGCTGTGCCCGAGGGCATTGACGGGCACGAGCACGCCGTTGAAATCGCGAGAGCGCAGGCGCACCCGCACCGCGAGACCGTCGACCAGGCTCGCATCAGACGACGTGAGATCGAACGTCACCTTCACCGTGCGCGTGGCCTCATCCCACGCGGGAATCACCTGGGACAGGCGCGCGGCGTACGACTTTGCGCCCTCGGCGAGGGGCGAGAACCAGACCTGGGCGCCCTTGTGGATGAGCGCAAGCGTTCTCTGATCGACCGAGGCCACAAGGGCCAGCGTCTTGTTGTTGACGATGACGAACAGCGGCGCTCCGCCAGCGGAGACCGACTGCCCGGCCGACACGCTCACGGTCACCACCGTGCCGCTCACGGGCGAGCGCATGGCCGGATCTTCGGCCGACACCCTGAGCTTCTCGGTCTGGGTCAGCGCCTGCGTGAGACTGGTGCGAGCACCGTCGAGCTGGGCAGCCTGCGCTGAGACCTTGGGCGTGCTCGAGCGCGCGAGGCTCAGGGTGTCTTCGGTGGCACGCAACCGCTCGTGCGCCTCTCGAACCCGATCTTCCCCGAGGCGCAACGCGAGCAGGGCCGCCTCGACCTGGGTGTAGGGAACCGCCTTGCCCTTGTAGAGACGCTGCTTGCGCCGGAGCTCAGTGAGCAGCGACTGCTTCTGCAGATCGGTCTCGTGAAGCTGAAGGCGGGCCTGGTTCACCGCCAGCTCCGCCTGGCGAACATTGCTGGCCTGCTGCACCTGCGACAGCGCCAGCTGCTCCTGCAGCTCGATCACGTGCGCGCGAGCGGTGGCCACGTTGACCTCCTGCTCGGCCAGCTTCGCCCGCACCGAAGCGTTGTCGATGTGCAGCAGCGGCTGACCCGCCGTCACCCGAGCGCCCTCGCGCACCAGCACCTGCGACACCACACCCGAGGTCGCCGCGCTCACGCTGGCGCGCTCCTGGGCTTTGAGGTACCCCCCGAACGTGGCCATGTCCGGAAGCGTGCCCGTCTTCACCTCGACCGTCTCGACCCGGGGCAGCGGCGCCGCCGCCCGGCTGCGACAGCCCGCAGAGAGCAGGGTGACAGCCAGGGCCGCGCTGACCAGCAGGCCCGTTGAGAACCGCCTGAATGCAATCCGAGGGCTTGTCATGGTCGCTGCTCCGCTCGCTTCTGCCAGGATTGGGGTTGGGGGGCGCCGGACGGAAACTCCCAGTCGACCCGCAGGTCGGGGGGAAGCTCGACCGGCCAGTCGGTGGCCGTGGCCCGCATCCACTCGATGCGGGAGAGATAGTAGTTCGCCACGATGCGCGCCAGGGTCTCGCGGGCCGAGATGTACGAGTCTTGCGAGTTGAGAAGCTCGATGATGCTCGAGACCCCCTCTTCATAGCGAAGCTCGGCGATCTGCAGCGCTTCTTGCGCCTTGCGCACGGTGTACTGGGCCGATTGGCGCTGCTGCCACAGGCTCACGAGCTGGGTGTAGGCGGAGGTCACTTCCCTGGCGACGGCGCGCTTCTCTTGCTCGAGGCCCTGGCGCACCTGCTGGAGGGTCTCGCGCGCGATGGCGCGCTGCAGGCGCGCCGCGCCACCGTCTCCGAGGTTGATCGAGAGGTTCAGGCTCACCAGCCAATCGTTGTCGACATTGCCGTTGTTGCCGTTCAGCCCCTGATAGGTGGTGGAGAGCCCGAGCGTGGGGGTGTTGATGCGCGCCGCCGCTTCGATCTGCGCCTGCGCGGCCGACTCGGCCCACCGCAGGGCGGCCAGCTCAGGCCGACGGGCCAGGGCCTGATCGAGGCCTGGCTCAACTGAATCGGGGGGAGGCGGCGGATTGATGACGGGCAACACGACGTCAACGGGAGCGTCGGGGCGCAGACCGAGCTGGGTCAGCAGATCGATGCGCGCCTGCTGGGCCTCGTTCTGGGCGGCTTCGAGGGCCTGCTGGGCCTGGGCCTGGGCCGATCGGTTCTGCAGCACATCGTACTGCGCCGCCACGCCCGCGTGGAACAGGCTCTCCGATGACTTGAGACCCCGCTGGCGCTGTTCGAGGCGCGCCTGCGCGATGCGCACCAGTTCGAGGGAGAGCACGGTCTGCACGTATCCCCTGTCGACCGCGCTGAGAAGACCGAACAAGGCGGTGCGGTAGTTCTGGGCCGACTGCTTCGACGCGAGCTTCGCCTGAAGCACGCCCCACTTTACGCGCCCGAACGTCGAGATGGTCTGCGAGATCGTCACCGCGGCGTTGTACTGGTAGAAATCGTTCGCACCGTACTGCCCCCCCGGCGTGATGACGCGCGAATCGTTGCTGCTGAGTGAGAACGTGGTGCGCATGGGCAGCTTCTGCACCTCGACATTGGCCCGTGCGATGCGCAGATCGGCCAATCCGCTGAGCAGGCTGGTGCT
>RGZZ01000237.1 GCA_010028905.1 Pseudomonadota bacterium
ACGCGTCTCCTCCGGCGTAGCCCGCAGATTACGCGTCTCCTCCGGCGTAGCCCGCAGGAAGGCGAACAACACCCCGCACGCGCAAGCGCACGCCACCCACCAAAGATAAGTGCTGCTGCTCCGACCTGACTTCACGAACCCCTGCCCCTCCCGTATCACTCAGGCCTTGCGTTTATTCGCGATTCGCAGGCAGGCCCTTTCCATCTCGTTCGCCGCGGCGGCGATACGCAGCGGAGCGACATGCGGCTGATGCTCTACTTCACGCCAAGCGAATTCATGCGCTTCATGAGCGAGTCGAAGGCGGCCGGCGGGGTGCCCGGATCCGTCCACGACACCGTCTTCTTCCGCTTGCCGTCATCGTAGAAGAGGGTGCGGGTCATTCCATCGGCCGCCGTCGGCCCGCCGTAGGCGGACTTCCACTGGAAGAACCCCGCCGTGTCGAAGGCCTTCTGCAGCTGAGCGAGCTGGGCGGGCGAAAGGTTGCGCACGACGCGCTCGCTCTTTCGGTCAGCAGCCACGACAGTGCCATCGGCCTTCACGATCACCCATTCGTCGAGGCCCACGATTCCACCCGAGACATGAAGTGCGATGGCACCCGCCGGCACGGTGCGGGCATGCGCGCCAATGGCCATCGTGTTGAGCAGAATAAACAATGCAAAGAGAGTGACGATTCGTGGAAACATCTTCATGCACGGGCAGTTCGCGATCGACGTGCGAAGTACCTTACTAACTGTCCAGTAGTAGAAACGAAACGAGGCGAGCAAACAGGAGATGAGATCGGTAGCCCGCACAAGCGAGCACCGCAGGCGTACTCTCGGCAGTACGCCGAGGAGCGCAGACGCGGAGGGCACCGAGATCGGCGACGACTTGCGAGCCACAGTCGAGACTACTACTGGACGGTTAGTACAGCTCGAGCTGGTAACGAAGCGCTGTGTCAACCTGCTTCATGCGGACGGCGTCGAGGGCACCGGAGCGGCGAAGCAATCTCGACTGATCGATGGTGAACACCTGCGCACAGTTGACGTGCCCTGCCTGTGGCAGACCGCCTTCGCCCTGCTCGAGGGGAACGGTGAACGGATAGACCCTGGGAAGAGGCGCCGAGCTGATCGCCGCCACGACCGTGTATGAAGACCATGTGTTGCCTCGGTCGTTCTGTACCACGAGGGCGGGGCGCGTGCCGGCCTGTTCGGTTCCTCGCGCCGGATTGAAATCAACCCAGTAGATCTCGCCCCGCTTGACCTTTGGCGGCATCTAGGCCCTCTCGCGCGCAGCCGGCTCCGGCGCATCAACCGGCTCTGGCGACCAGGCAGGCCAGGTCTCGTTGGCGAGTGGAAGCGCGCTGTGGGCAAATTCGGAGGTCTCGGCCGAGAGCGAACGATAGCCTTCGCAAGCCAGCTCATCGAGGCTCTGCTGCTGCTCTTGCTGCACGAGATCGGCCAGATAGCGGCTCATGCTCTTGCCCTGCGCGGCAGCTCGCGTGCGGATCGCGACCGCGACCTCTGCGTCGAGCGATAGATTGAGCTTGACGGCCGCCATGAACGCGCCTCCTAGTTGATGCTACCTACTGATGCTACATCACTGTGCCATCCAACTATACCATGCCCCCCTGCAACTGACAACGTCGGTTTTGAGGTCGCCAGCCGGCACCATCTTGTTCCCAAAGCCCGCTCTACTTCACGCCGAGCAGATTCATGCGCTTCATGAACGTGTCGAACGCGATCGCGTGGAGCAGAATCAACAGTGCGAAGAGGGTGACGCTTCGTGTAAACCTCTTCATGAGTAGACAGCTCGCGCCCGGATCACGACCGCCGCGTCGAGCGATAGATTGAGCTTGACGGCCACCCTGAACGGGCCTCCTGCTTCGGACCACTGACAGAGACGCATCGTCACCCACCCGGGAAGCCACGAGACCCGGCGTGTCCACGTACCGCATCCTCTGGTTGTGAAGGTTTCAGCGAGCTGCGCAAAAGAATGGAACTTCAACGACCAAAGTAGCTGGTCGAAATTGCAAACGGAACTTCTGCACACGTGACACACCTTTTCGCCCCGTCGCTGAGAGCCCGAGCATCCACATTCATACAGACAATGACGTGCGCGCTGCTGCTCGTGGGCTGCTCAAGCGGTAGCGGGCCGAACGCTGTCTCTCCACCGTCCCAGACGTTCAATGCCCCATCGAGCACCGTGTTCGCCGCCGTGTCGGCGGGCGATGTCACGAGCCAGGAGGCCGTGCTGTGGGCGCGGGTACGGGGGGCGGAAGCCGTTGACTGCACGGCCCTGATCGCCACCGATCCGTCCTTCCAGACGGTGGTCCGCACCCTGACCTCTCCCTCGGTGCCCGCCAACGCGAACACCGTCAAGATGGCGGTCACGGGCCTCTCACCTTCAACGCACTACTGGTACTGCTTTCAAGGTTTAGCGAGCCGGAGCATCACCGGGCAGCTCAGAACGCTGCCTGCGCCCACCGCGGTCGAACCCTTCAAGATCGGCTTCAGCGGCGATGCCGATCAGCGCTTCCGCCCCTATCCAGCGATGGCGAACTTCGGAACCGCGCTCAACCCGGGATCCGTGGGGCTCAACGCATTCATCTTCCTCGGCGATATCATCTACGAGCGGAACGATGCGAACGGTCTCCCCGGCTTCGGGAAAGGCAGCCCATACCAGACCCCGTCGGGCACCTCGGGACCCGACGTCGCCCTCGCCGCGCTTGATCCGCTCAACACCCTGTACCTGGCCAACATCTCCGGGGTCAACGCAGACGGCACCATCGCCGACACCCCTTCCGCCGGCCTGCAGACGGGTCTGCAGCGCATGTTCGCGGCCGCCGCCCAGTACGCGTTGATCGACAACCACGAGATCTTCGGCTCGCTCCAGAGCGGCGGGGCTGCCCTGCAGTCGCTCAAGGAGAACGTCGACGACGCATATGCCGTGAACCGCACCGGCGCCTACAACAACAAGACGGTGGGCTTCCTGGCCGAGACCAAGGCCTTCTACAACAACCTTCCCATCAGCACCGACATTCAGGGCTCCATCAGCGGCGGCGATACGATGCCGTTCGGACTGACCGTGACGAACCTTCTGTATCCGACCGAGGCGACGATCTCCGCGCCGCGCGATCCGCGCACCGACGGAACTGCCCGCAACTGGTTCTCCCGCAGGTGGGGACGAAACGTGACCTACATCCAGCTCGACGACCGCAGCTATCGCGACGCCCGCATGGTTGCGCCCGCCGACAATCCGCTCACGCCACCCTACATCACGCGCCAGCCGGCTCAGTTCGATTCGAACGGTTCTCTCGACCCGAGTCAGTGGACGAGCCCGAACAACAGCGACCCGAAGCCTGGCGTCTATCAGAGCGCCAACTCGTCCCCCGACCGCACCATGCTGGGAGAAACGCAGCTCGCATGGTTCAAGTCGCAGATGCTGGCCGCCCACAGCGAAGGCGCCCGCTGGATCGTCATCGCCCTCTCCACCCCCATCGACCAGAGCGGCCCGCATCAGGACAGCAAGTCCTGGGCGGGAGGCTACCCGGCGGCCCGCAACGAGCTGCTGAAGTTCTTGGTCGACAACCAGATCCGCAATGTGGTCTTCTTGACCACCGACGACCACACCGTTCGAGTGACCCCGCTGCAGTACCAGCCCGATCCAATCAACCAACCGCTGGTCTGGGCCCCCGTACCCGGCGCCTTCCAGCTGCTCGCCGGTCCGATGGGAGCGGGTGGCCCGAACGACTACGCCACGCCGGAATCACACACGTTCGCCACCATCCAGCAGGTCGCCGCGCAGGTCAACGGAGACCTTGCCGATTACAGGCAGCCCCTGATCGGCCTGGTCGGATATGCGGGACTGACAAACGTGTTTCGCGCAGGTGACCCGACCGCTTCGACCGCTCCCCAGAGCGCCGACTTCTACGTGCCGGATCAGTTCGGCTACACCACGCTGGCCTGGGATGCCGACGCCAACCTCACCGTCGAGTGCTGGGGCCTTGACTCCTACCAGCCAAACACCTACCCAGCAACCTCAGCCATCCCCCACCGCGCATTCGCCTTCACGGTGAAGCCACGCCCCTGATCGGCTGACATCGGTCGTCACACGGCACGCACGGCGCCGCTCAATCGGCAAGCCAGCGCGCGCGCGCAATGCGTGTGCTTCGCGCGCCACCTGCAGGGCTTCATCGCCCTGAAGAGAATCGTCGACGAGGCCAACACGGCGGTGTCTCTGTGCGCATCGGCGCTGCGGCCTGCGCTGAACAGAGGCTGAGCAACCGTCAGGAGGCATCGTGTCGCAGATGAGACCGTGGGGCACCGCACTTGCGCCGCAGGCCGTGGCGAGCATACAGCACGGCACGCTGCGCTATGCGTACAAGGGCACCCCGCTGCTGAAAGACCCCTTCGATCTCGCCCTGTACCCGTTGCTGCTGTGGAACCTCAAGCCCCGCACCATCATCGAGATCGGGTCGTTTGCGGGCGGGAGCGCGTGCTGGTTCGGCGACCAGCTGAACAGCCTCGGCATCGACGGCCACGTCCACTCGTTCGACATTCGCAGGCCTGCCGGGGTCTCACACCCTCGGGTGACGTTCTGGGAGGCCGACGGCCGGGATCTGGCCGCCACCATCACCCCCGAACTCCTGGCCTCGCTGCCCCGACCGTGGCTCGTCATCGAAGACGCCGACCATCACTACGAGACCACCCGAAACGTGCTGGCATTCTTCCATGCGCATCTGCGCCCGAACGAATACGTGGTGGTGGAAGACGGCATCGTCTCCGACATGGGGGGAGACGCCCAGTACAACGGGGGCCCTGGCCGGGCGCTGCTCGAGTTCTTGACCCAGCATGCGGGTGAGTACGCCATCGACGCCCAGTACTGCGACTACTTCGGACACAACTTCACGTGGTGCACCAACGGGTTCATTCGCAAGCTCGAGGCCCGCGCCTGAATGACGCAGAACGCTCAACCCTCGACGGCCGCCCATGCACGAGACTGAGACCTCCCGCACGCCCATGAGCGATCCGCTGCAAGACCCGCTCTTCGCAGCCATTCACGCCGCCTGTCGCGACGCGACCATGACCTCTGTCGAGCGCATGTATGCATTGTATCGGGCCGTCTTGATCATCGTGCGCCATGAAGTTCCCGGGGATTTCGTGGAGTGCGGGGTGTGGCGAGGCGGATCGGTGATGCTCATGGCGCTGACCCTGGCCGCGCTGGGGTGCACCGATCGCACCATCTGGCTCTATGATACCTTCGAGGGCATGCCGCCGCCATCGGAGATCGATCGCGACACGCATGGCCAGACCGCTCAATCGCTGCTGGCGGCCGAAGCCCGCAGCGAGACCTCCCGCATCTGGAGCTATGCCCCTCGCGAGGTCGTGGCGCGAAACCTCGAGCGCACTGGCTATCCGCAGCAGCAGCTCCGGTTCGTCGAGGGCAAGATCGAAGAGACCGTGCACAAGCAGAGACCTGAACAGATCGCCCTGCTTCGGCTCGACACCGACTGGTACGAATCGACGCGCTGCGAGCTCGATGTGCTGTACCCACGCCTCGTGCCGGGGGGCGCGCTCTTCATCGATGACTACGGCCACTGGCAAGGCGCGCGCCGCGCGGTCGATGAGTACTTCGCGGCACAGCGCGACCCCGTGGTCTTTCACCCCATCGATTACACGGGACGCCTCTGCTTCAAGCGCGGTGAGCCTCTTCAAGACGGAGCATCGCCGCTCGATGCGCTCTGCGCGATCGAGCCGCCCGAACAGGTGCGCGAGCGCGCCGAGGCTGCGCACCGCGTGCTGGGCGATGCCTTCTTCAACGCAACCCCATCGCCGCGGGAACCGGCCGATGGGCGCGTGGCGAAGCAGCTCTCGCCCGACGAAGCCGCCGAGCTGGCCGCGCGCTACCATGAACAGGGCGACCTCACATCGGCCGACGCGCTCTGCCAGGCGGTGCTCACGCTGAAGCCGAACCACACGCAGGCGCTTCTGCGCGGCGGCATGATCGCCGCCCAGACCCTGCGCTTCGACGCAGCCGAAGTGCTGCTGCGACGGGCGACAGAGGCCAGCCCCACGAACAAGGCCGCGTGGAACCTGCTGGCCGTGGCGCTCAAGGAGAACGGCAAGCACGACGACGCGCAGCTCGCGCATGCGCGCGCGGCGGCGATGGGGAGACACGACTACATCGCTCCCCATTTTGAGAAGGTCTTTCCTGACATCGCTTTTCCGAACAAGGTCGAGGGCGACCCCGACAGCCATTCGTGGGCCTACCTGCGCAAGGAGATCGCCCATCGGTGGTACGTCGATCGACGCAGCCCCACCGTGGGCTTTCTCAGTCGAGACGAGGCCCACATCTTGTACAACACCGCCCGCATGTTCGCGGGCCAGCACGCGCTGGAGATCGGCTGCTGGTTCGGATGGTCGGCGTGCCACCTGGCGCTGGGAGGGCTGCGCCAGCTCGACATCGTCGATCCGCTGCTGGCCAGCGCCGTGTTCTACGACAGCGTCTCGTCGTCACTCGCCGAGGCCGGCGCTCTCCCGCGCTGCAGCCTGTACCCCGGGAAGAGCCCCCAGCGGGTGCAAGAGATCGCCCAGCGTCACCACAAGCGCTGGCCGCTGATCTTCATCGACGGCGACCACGAGGGCGTCGCCCCGCTGAACGACGCCATCACATGCGCAGCGCTGGCCAGCGACGACGCCATGATCCTCTTCCACGACCTGGCGTCACCAGACGTAGCCGCGGGCCTCGACCATCTGCGTGAGCAAGGCTGGCAGACGAAGATCTACCACACGATGCAGATCATGGGCGTGGCCTGGAGAGGCGCGGTGCGGCCTGTGGAGCACATCGCAGATCCGGCGATCGCGTGGTCGGTGCCGGCGCATCTGCGGGCGCATCTCTAAAAGTTCGGGGCGGGTTCCAGCCTAACAGCGCCAACACAGCCTCACCGCTGCGCTCTCGTCGTCACCGTTCGGCAATCTGAATTCCGAACGCGGAGGCGCTCAGGGGGTTGCGAACGCAGCGCTGTCTCGGAACGACCACAGCACGACCCGGCCAGGCGCTCAGGGCGTTGCGATGGCGTCGAGAACCACCGACGGCGTCAGCACGTCGGGGAGCACGTTGGGCTTGTCGTCGCCTGGGCGGTAGACGACGTAGACGGGGACGGCGCTGCGGCCGTAGCTGGCCAGGGCGGTGGCGATGACCGGGTCTTGCGAGGTGAAGTCGCCGCGCAGCGCCACCACGCCGCGGCGGGTGAAGGCGTCGGCGATCTCGCGGCGCGAGAGCACCAGGCGCTCGTTGGTCTGACACGTGGCGCACCAGGCGGCGGTGAAGTCGATGAACACCACCTTCTTCTCATCGCGCGCCTTCTGCAGGGCCGCGGGCGAGAAGGGCTGCCAGGCGATGGCCTCGGCCTGCTTGTGCACCAGTCCGTCCGCAAGCCACCACAGTGCGCCCGCCACCAGGGCGAGCGACACCACGCGCCAGATCCCGGCGCTGCGCGACAGGCTGCTCTGCGTACGGCCATATCCCCACAGCCCCAGCGCAACCATCACCTGACAGGCGAGCAGGGCCGCCATTCCAGAAGGCCCGCGCTGAACGCCGAGCACCCAGGCCAGCCACACCACCGCGGCCAGCATGGGGAACGCGAGCGCCTGCTTGAACACCACCATCCACGGCCCTGGGCGGGGCATGCGACGCATCAGCGCGGGAACGCACACCAGCAGA
>RGZZ01000238.1 GCA_010028905.1 Pseudomonadota bacterium
CTTTCACTTCTGTTGCGCGACAAAGATTTCCTCTGTACGCTCCCTCCCGCCTCCCCACCCGCGAGAAGGGCAGGAGACCCACCCTGACAGAGGGAACCCCCCGCGCGTGCGGAGCGCGCGCTCTCCGCACCCATCGCGACCAAGGAGGACCGCACGGTGCTCTCAAAGCCCGGGACCAGCACGTTCAACGACATCATGGAGCAGGCGCAGGCCTGGAGACACGTGTTCGAGGTGCTCAACGGCCGACGGGCCGAGCTCGAACCATGGCTGCGCGGTGAGAAGTTCGGGCAGATCGTGCTCGTCGGCTGCGGCTCGTCGTGGCACGCGGCGCTCTCCGCCGCGCGCGTGTTCCACGCCAGCGGCCTGAACGCGGTGGCGCTCCCCGCGTCTGAGGTGCTGTACGCCGCCCGCCCCCCGTATGACGTGCGCATCAAGACCCTCCTGGTGGGCCTGTCCCGGTCAGGGGCGACCTCAGAGACCCTGTGGGCCGTCGAGAAGCTGAAGGCCATCGATCCACGACTGAAGGCCCTTACCATCGCCTGCCGCGACGAGAGCGAGCTCGCCCCCCTGGGCGACGTGTCCATCGCCCTCCCCGGGGCACACGAAGAGGGCGTCATCGCCACCCGATCGCACACCGCGATGCTGCTCACGCTGCAGGTGCTGGCCTCGTGGCTCACGGCAAACGAGGCGATGCTGGCCGAGCTCGCAGCCCTGCCCGACACGTTCGACCTGAAGAAGCATCAGGCCGAGATCCAGAAGGCGGTGGCGCTCAAGCCCCAGCACATCACGTTCCTGGGAAGCGGCCCGTTCTATGGGCTTGCCGCCGCGAGCGCCCTGCTCGTGCGCGAGATGGCGAACCAGTCTTCTGACTACATGCCGCTCCTCGAGTTCCGACACGGCGCTCAGTCATCGGTGATGCCGCACACGCTCATCGTGGCCTACACCTCAGACGCCCTGCGCAAGGCGGAAGAAGAGATGATCCGCGAGATTGCGGTGATGCGCGGCCCTCGCATGATCATCTGCGGCGAGGCCGAGAACAAAACCAAGATGGGCACCGAGTTCGTCTTCGAGCTGGGCACCGAGCGATCAGAGCTGGCGCGCCTCTGCCTGTCTGCCCCCATCGGGCAGCTGTTCGGGTTCTACCTGGGCATCAAGAACGGCGTGAACCCGGATCGCCCGAAGCACGTGCAGCCGGTGGTGAAGCTGAAGGAGCGCCCGGGCGCCTGATCCACGGTGTGGAGAAGCGCCAACGCCACCCCGCGGCGCGCCAGCAGCGTGCTGCTCATCGATCTCGACGAGCTCTCCACGGCCGCGCTCGCCCAGTCGCTGGCGTCCCGGGGGGCGCACGTCTTCTTCACGGCGGCGCCCCACGTAGCGAGGCGTCTCTCGCAGGAGTGCTACTTCGACCTGGTGGTCATCGATGACCGCCTCGATGGAGAGGCGCACCCCAGCCTGGCGGACGTGATCGCCCGCGACGGGCATCGCTGCGTGGTGCTGAGCGTGGGCGCGGAGCGAAGGGCGTTGCAGACGGGAGAGATCACGGTGCGGGGGGGCATCCGCCGCCCGCTCGAGGCGGAGCGCGTCTTCACCCTGTCGGTGGTGGCCGGACAGGATGGGCGCTACGAGGAGATCCGGCGCTTCCTCGACCTCTCTCCCTGACCCGTCTGAATGCACAGAGCGAGGAACCGAACCCTCCCAGGCCGAAGCCAGAGCCGATGGAAACCTTCACAAGAGATGGCGCGCCCGCCTTCCGAGCGGTACACAACAGCGCGGGCTACGCGGGGCTCGAGCGGGTGTTCCGCGACCCGGTGTACGGGAACATCTCGGTCGCCTCTCCGGCTGTTCTCGATGTGATCGACTCCCCGTACTTCCAGCGGCTGCGTCGCATACACCAGCTCGGCATGTGCCATCTGGTCTACTACGGGGCAGAGCACTCGCGCTTCCAGCACTCCATCGGCGCGATGTGGCTGATGCATCGCATCCTCACGCACTGGCGGGTCACCGGCGCCGCCGCCATCTCTGACGATCTGGCGCTCGTGGGAACGCTTGCCGCGCTGCTGCACGACGTAGGACACGGCCCGTTCTCGCACGCGCTGGAGAACGTGTTCTCGAACGTGCATCACGAGGCCATCGGCATGCGCATCGTCGGGGAGCGGCTTCGCCCCATGCTCGAGGGCAGAGGGGTCGATGTCGATCTGCTCCTGAACGTCATGCGGGGCACCGCGGGCCTGCCGTTCCTCTCCGAGCTGATCTCGAGCCAGATGGACGTCGACCGCATGGACTACCTGCTGCGCGACTCGCACTACACCGGCGTTCGCTACGGGCTCTTCGACGTCGACAGAATCATCTTCACGCTGACGCCCATCCCCGATCGCGCCGCCCCGGAGCGACACATCCTCGCCATCACGGCCAAGGGCATGCACGCCGCCGAGGAATACCTGTTCTCGCGCCACTCGATGTACTGGCAGGTCTACTTCCACAAGACCACCCGGGCCTGTGAGGTGCTGCTCAAATCGGTGCTGCAGCGCGCCCGCGAGGTGTTCGGAGAGAAGCAGGCCATCGAGCTCCCCCGCAACCTGCGCTTCATGTTCGAGATGGCGGCCTCGAACACCGAGGCCTGGCTCGACGCCTATCTCGGACTCGATGACACCGACCTCTTCCACGCCATCAAGCTCTGGCGCAGCGACAGCGATGAGACGCTGGCCGACCTTGCCCATCGCTTCATCGATCGACGCCCCTTCAAAGCCCTTCCCCTGCTCTCTGACGACCCGGAGGTCATTGCCGAGATCGAAGCCGAGGTGTCACGCCACTACGGCGCGCGCACGCGCTACTACATGCACGTCGACCGACCGTCGGACACAGCCTACGACTTCTACACCGCGCGTCCGGGCACGCCCGTCATCCGCGTGCTCACCGAAGCGCCAGACGGCTGGGAAGAGATCTCGGCGGTGGCGCAGACGCAGGCGGTGCGAGCCCTGAGCCGCGAAGTGACCCGAGCCTACGTGATGCTCCCGGATGACTGCGCCGCAGCGGCACGGCGCATCATCGACGCCCACGCGCCCGCACGGCCCTCACGCCCCGCCCCGCCCGAGCAGAGGAACACCGACCTATGACGCACATCGCCATCCTCTCCGAGGGCCTCACCGCGGACCTCCGTCCCATCGGATACGGGCGCTCCACCTGGGACGCCCCCTTCCTCGGTCGACCGCTCCTGGCCAGCACGCTCGAATGGCTCGAGCGCGTCGGGTGCAGCCACCTGTTCCTGCTCGACGACACGCCGGAGCTGTGGCTCGAATCACTCGCCGCAACAACGCCCGTCGCCATTCCCATGCAACACGTCGACGCGCGTCGCGACCGCATCTCGGCGGGTGCCACCCTGGCGCCCCTGCTCACGCCCCTCGCGCCGACCCGCGTGTACCTCATCAAGCCGTGCGCCCTTGTCGCGCCCGACCTCGAGGGCCTGCTCGCCTTCCATGAGCAGAACGCCTCGCAGGCGACGTTCGCGCTGACGCGCCTCGACCCGGGGGGCCTTACCTGGCCCTTCATCCCGGCGTGCCGCATGGATGAGCACGGCGCCATCCTCGAGGTCGACAAGCTGCGCCGAACCGACGCGCTGGGCAGCGCCACGCTCGAGAACGTGCTGGGCGGCACCGCGCCGAGCCGCCCACGCGAGTTCTGGGCCCCGCGCAACCTGGCCGTCATCGAGCCGGAGCTGGCGTCACGCCTGCCCCTCACCGAGCTTCTCGCCCCGCTCTCCGGTCTCGCGCGCCAGCTGGCCTCTGACGGCGTGGCGTGCCACGGTCGCGCGCTGCGCGGCACGTGGTGGCCGGCCAGCAGCACGCTGGAGGTGATGGAAGCCAACCGCGCGGCGCTCGAGGCCGCGTCACACGACGAGACGCTGCTCAAGATCGCCACCCCCATCTCGCCTGAAGCCGCCATCGCCGCCGACGCCACCGTTGCGCGAAGCGTGGTGGCGCGGCAGAGCGACATCGAGAGCCGCGCCGAGATCACGGGCAGCGTCCTCGACAGCGGCGTTCGCGTGGGCGCGGGGAGCATCGTGCGCGAAAGTCTGCTGGGGGCCGATACGGCGCTGCCGGCCGGTGCTTCGGTGGTGGGTTCGGTGAGCGGCGCCGGCGAGTTCCAGAACCTCCTGCGCGGGGTCCCCATGGCAGGCTTCTACCTCGATGGCATTCGTTCGGTCGACGAAGACGCCGTGCTGACCTACTGGCGCGAGAGCGTTCCCCTGTTCGGGCGCGACCCGAACGCGACCATCGTCAAGACCCTGGCCCGCGGACTCGAGAACAACGTCTATCACCTGCATGACGGCGACCGACACGTCGTTCTGAAGCGCCGCCTCGACTGCAATGCCCATCCGCTGGTGCGAGAGTATCACGTCATGCGCGCCCTTCGGCAGAACGGAATCGCCCCTGACCCGTACCTGCTCGACCTTCGCCCCGAGATCCGGGTGGCGCCGTGCATCGTGATGGAGTTCCTCGAAGGCGAGCATCTCACCGAGGGGGCCATCACCCCCGAGATCGCGCGGGCTGTCGCGCGCGCCTGCCTGACTGTTCACACAACCCCCATCGACGCACTGCTGCGCGACCTGCCGGAGCTGGCGGATCAGGCCTACACCGACCTGCGTGGCTATGTCACCGATCTGGTCTTCCAGTATGGTGCCTGGCTGGAAGCCCGTCAGCAGGCCAATCTGGGAGACGACGCGCTCTCCACCCACGTCGGGCTGCTCGTGGGCTGGCTGTTCGATCTGGCTGAGAACGAGAACGAGCAGTGGAAGGGGTACGTGCCCCGCGCGCTCTGCCAGGGCGATCTGCGCGAGTTCAACATGGTGCTGCACCGCGGTGAGGTGCGCCTGCTCGACTGGGAGCGCTGCGGCATCGACGATCCGGCCTACGATGTGGGCTGGTTCCTCGCACTCGCGAACCTCTCTCAGGCGAGCGAGAAGGCCTTCAGAGACGCATACGGCCCAGGTCTTGCCGGCGACGTGACCTTCTGGCGGCGGGTGAACGCCTTCCGTGTCTCCGACGTGCTGACCTGGCCCATCCACCTCATCGATCTGGCGCGCAGCGTGCGCGACGGTCAGACTCCCGCAACCGATCCGCAGGCCCAGGCGCAGCAGTACGAGCGCGATGCCTATGCCGCGCTGGCGCGCGCGTTCGAGGCCCTCGAGCGCCAGGGCGGCCCCGCGCTCGGAGGCGCCTGCGATGCAGAGCGTGTGCGGTCGATGGGCCCTCTCTTCGGCGATCTCGCCCTTGGCGACGCCGTGGCCGCCCCCCCGCAGCGATAAAAGATCGCGCAGCGGCACACGCAATCGTTAACGTTTCCGCAACGATTGTCAAACTTTTCGCGTGAACTCGCCCCTTTACGTGCTCGATCTATCGTCTGGGCCCTGCTAACGTTGCATCAACGGGACGAGAGAAGACAAGCAGCGCCACCCTTGGCGATGCGAGGAGCTTGAAGGAAGGAAGGACGCGGCCATGAGCGAGCAGATCGGTCCGGTGGCGGGTGGAGGCGGCGTTTCACACGGGAGCGGTTCGATTGGCGGAGGCAGGCGAGGCGGCTTCGTGTTCGCTGGCCTCTGGGGCCACGGCGCGAACCGCGGAGGCGCGGAGGGGCGCGCGGGCGGGGCCACGGGAGCCCCGGCGGGCGCGTTCGCAGGATTCTTCTTCGGTGGGCCCTTCACCGGGGGAGGTCACGGCCAGGGCCGCGATCACGTCTCCCTCTCCTCGGAAGCGCGCCAAGGTGGCCAACGCTCCGAGCGCCAGTCGGGTGAAGGTCTCGCAGCCGCCATGCACCGCAACTACGCCCCTCCGGCGCAGAGCGGACAGGCGGGCATGGAGAGCAGCAACGGCGCGCAGCGCGCGCCGGACGTGCGTCCCCTCGAAGGGGGCGCAAGCGGCGGCAGCGCGCTCTGGAACTCGGTGAAGGACGGGAGATCGATCAGCAACATCAGCAGCTTCGGATCGAGCCTGTCCCAGAACAAGCAGTCGCTGATGCAGGGGCTCGATCAGGCGGGGGCCGACGCAGAGACGAAGAAGATGGTGATGTCGGTGGCCATGCAGGAGACCCAGCACATGAGCGTCGGCGAGCGCGACAACAAGAAAGACGGCGACGCGAAGTCGAAGAACTTCAGCGCGCTCAACATCAACGGCGACATGATCGACCAGCTGTACGGCAAGAACGGCGGAACGCTCAAGAACGTCCTGAACGGCCGCGACAACGACGCAAGCCTGAAGGCGGCGGCGAAGGTCATGACCGACGCCACGAAGCGCTGGGGCAAGGACAAGACACTGATGTTCCTGCGTCAGGGATCGGCCCCGTTCGTCGGGAACAAGGCCGACAACGCGCTCAAGGGGGGCGCCTTCAACGGCACCGCGAAGGAGTACTTCACCAACGTGGGACGCATCTCGAGCACCCTGAGCCAGAACCCCGCCCTCATGACCAATGACAAGCGGATCAACATTGGCACATCGTACATCTAGCGCGCGCCAGCGGCTCGTGGCCACGGCCGCGCACGCGGATCCGCTGGCCCGTGCCCTGGCGCGCCGGACATGGGCGCTCTGCGCCGCGCGTGGGTTCACTCCAGACCAGGTTCGCGAGCACTGGATGGCGGCGCTCTCCGAGCGCTTCGATGCCGTGCTCGAGAACCCGCAGATCGAGGTGCTCATCGAGACCGAGCACGATGAGATCACGTCGTTTGCCGTGCTGTCGCACGGTCAGGTCGAAGGATCGACACGCCGCCCGGAGAGCCGCGTCGAGTTCCCCTCGTGGCTGACCGGGCCGGAGCTGGTGGAGATGGCCGTTGCGCGAGCCCGCGCGCGCGGAGCCGAGGTGCTGTGCGCCAACGTGCCGGTCGACGAGCCCGAGCAGTGCGCCATCTACGTCGCGGCAGGCATGCTGGCCGAGTGCAAGCGCATCGTGCTCGATCTCGACAGGTTCGGCGCAAAGGCCCCGCAGAACGCGTCGCGCGATGCGTCTTCCCTGCGCCGCGTGCTGGAGCGCAGCACCCGCTCGACCGAGGTGCGACCTGCGGAGTACTCCGATCGGCTGTTCCTCATGCTGCTGGCCAGCGAGTGCGTCACCATGATGTTCCACCAGCGCCGGGAGAGCGAGCTCGCTGCCATACAGGAACGCTTCTTCGACTCGTATGCTCGGCTTGACTTCGACCACGAGAGCACGCTGCGTGCCTGGGTGGCCTCCGTGGCGGACGGGTCGCTCGCCGGCTCCATCCTCATCGAGCCGCTGCAGGCCCAGATGCCCGATGGGCGCTGGCAGGCCTACATCAACGACCTGTCCGTGCTGCCCGCCTACTGGGGTCGGTCGGTGGGCGCCGCGCTTGCCTTGCAGGCCATCGAAGCGCTGCAGGAGCAGGGGGTGCGCTACCTCACCGCCGATGTGAGCACCGACAACCAGCGCGTGTGGTCGCTGGCCCACCGCCTCGGGTTCGTCGAGGAGAGCCTGCGATTCGTGACGTTGCTGACGTGATGCGTCGCTCGCGACCGCGCAGCCAGGAGGCAGCAGTCCCCTGCACGAAGGGAGCGCTCCGATGATGAGCCACGATGCACTGCTGCGCATCCTCAACGCCCCGGCGACCTGCTCGGCATG
>RGZZ01000239.1 GCA_010028905.1 Pseudomonadota bacterium
GCCCCTGCCAACGACAGCCCCCTCGGAACCAGTGCGAGCGCGCTCCCCGCTCTCCCTCTCTGCGACAGCTTCCAGGCCGCGGCGCGCGCCGGGGTCGACACGCCCCCACCGGACGGCGCGCCCTCCCCTTCCGACCCGCAGGCCCCCCCGATGAAGAAGTGGACGATTCTCGTCTACGCCGCCGCGGACAACAACCTCTACCCCTATGAGTACGAGAACCTGCGCGACATCGAGAAGGTGGGCTCCACCGACCAGCTCAACGTGGTGACCCAGTTCGACGAAGGCGGACCGGGCGCAAGCCGCATACTGATGCAGAAGGTCAGCACCCCGGATGGAAGCATCGGCTCACCCGTGCTCGAGAACATCGGAGAGGTCGACATGGCGTCTCCCGAGACCCTCTCGAACTTCATCAAGTGGGGCATGGAGAAGTACCCGGCAGAGCACACCATGCTCATCATCAACGACCACGGCAACGGCTGGCGCGGATGCGTGCAAGACGAAGGGGCGGGTACCTTCATGACCCTGCCCACCGTGCGCGAGGGGCTCGAGGCCGCGCAGGCAGCCACGGGAAAGAAGCTTGACGTCATCGGATTCGACGCGTGCCTCATGGGAATGGCCGAGGTGGCCCACGAGCTGCGCGACTGCGCCGACTTCATGGTGGGCTCGCAAGAGACCGAGGGCGCCGCAGGCTGGCCGTACTCGAACATCCTCACGTCAGAGATGCTCGGTCACCTCGACGAGAAGCTCGCGGCGCGACTGCCGATGGCGCCGCGAGACGTGGCCGTGGCCGCAGTGCAGCGCGCCGCTGGCCTGCCCGACGACCTCCCCACCATGGCGGCGTACGACCTCTCGAAGGAAGGGGCGCTCAATAGCGCCGTCGACGTGCTCGCCCATAAGATCGAGGCGTCTCCCATCACCAGCAAGGCCCTCAAGGGCATCGCCAAGGAGACGCAGGGCTTCTACGAGTACAAGGACCTGTATGACTTCGCCGACCGCCTGCAGGGCGAGAAGACGGCGGGTCCCGAGCTGAGCGAGGCCGCCGCGCAGGTGAAGGGCGCCATCGACGGCATGGTCATCGCCAGCCAGCACAATGTGCACTATCCCGGCGCCCACGGGGTGAGCATCGAGCTCACCCGCCACCCGGAAGGCTACAGCGCGCTGCAGTTCGCCCAGGACGGCGGATGGATGACCGCGCAGGACAAGATCGGGCTGCGCGCGCAGGCCTGCTGACCGTCTCGCGCCCTCAGCGCGCCTCGCGAGTCGCGCGACGTCTCACAGCCCAGGCGCCCGCAAGCAGCAGGAGCGCGAGCGCGGTCCCACCGCAGCCGAGCCAGAACGGCGCCGCGGGTCCCACCCGATCGAAGAGAACCCCGGCCGCGACGCTGCCCACGAGGTTGGCCAGCCCCACCCCAGTCGAGACGGCCCCCAGGGCGGTTCCCTTGCGCGATGGCGGCGCAAGGTCTGCGAGCAGCGCCTTGGCCGCGCCATCGGTGAGCGCCATGTACAGACCGTAGGCCGCGAACAGCCCCCAGTACGCGTTGCCGGAGAGGCTGGCGAAGCCAGCGTAGACCATTGCGTAGAGCATCCAGCCGACCACCATCACGGGCCAGCGACCCACCCGATCGCTCAAGCGGCCCAACGGGTATGCCGCCGCGGCATACATCAGGTTGTATCCGGCATAGGCCAGCCCGACCTGCCAGTCTTGCCATCCGGACGCCCGAACCCGCAGCAGCAGGAAGGTGTCAGAAGAGTTGGCCAGGCCGAACACCACGAGCGCGGCCGCAGCTGTGATGAAGGGAATCGAGAACGGCGCGTGGAGCTCTCCTGCTTCAGCGCGCAGCGCCGACACGGGCGCGGGTTCGTCGAGCAGGGTGGTTAGCCCCACCGCCACCAGACCAGGAAGCAGGCCCAGCGCGATGATGAGCCGATACTGACCGGGCAGCCCCCACAGGAGCGCGGTGGCGAGAAGCACGCCGATGGCTGCACCGGCTGTGTCCATGGCGCTGTGGAACCCGAACACCCGTCCACGCTGCACCGTTCCCGCCGCGTCGGCCAGCAAGGCGTCACGCGCGCTTCCGCGCAACCCCTTTCCCAGGCGATCGAGCAGGCGTGCGCCGAACACGCCGCCCCACGTTGCGGCCATCGCGATGAGCGGCTTGGAGAGGGCGCTCGCGCCATACCCCCAGCGGATGTAGGGCACCCGACGCCCCGCCCGATCGGAGTGCCACCCACTGAACCCCTTCATCAGCGCCACGAGCGCCTCCGCGCCGCCTTCGATGATCCCCAGGGCCAGTCCCGGACGCCCGGTCAGGGTCATGAGGAAGAGCGGAAGCACGGGGTAGATCATCTCCCCCGCCACATCGGTGAGGAGGCTGATCCAGCCGATGACGATGACGGCGCGAGGGAGTCGGTTCGACTCGGGCGGAGGCGGCATTCGAAGGGGGTTCCACGCCCCCCGTCCATCGCCCCTCCGAGATCGGAGACGCGCCCCTCCGAGCTCAGGAACGCGCCCCCCACCATCATCTATCAAGACGTCTACAACACCATCAACAAGACGGTGAACGACGTCCACAACGTGGTCACCGGCTACGCAGCGAAGAACCTTGGGAACTTCCTCAAGAACGACTGGGACGCCAAGAGCGGCTACACCAACCCGAGCACCTTCTCCAAGAGCCTGACCACGAGTGAGAAGAGCTACCTTGGATCGCTCAACGGGCTCAAGCCCCAGACCACGTACTACGTCGATCTCTCCGGCAAGAGCGTCAGCACGAGCAGCTTCAAGAACACGTCTTCCACAACGTCGTCCACCTCGCAGAGCGTGTCATCGCAGACCGTGGGGAACACCATCATCATCACCACCACCTACACCACGGTGAAGACGACCACGAACACCAAGTACAACACGACAGCCAAGCAGTACGCCCTCATGTTCGACATCACGGGCGACAGCGTGCCCGACTACCCCGAGTGGCTCGCCCCGCGGTTGCACGACGGCCTGCGCGCGCTGCCCGTCAATGGCCGCATCGAGAATGCCAACCAGCTCTTCGGCACCGCCGGCGGCTTCATCGACGGGTTCGACAAGCTTGCCGTTGTGTGCGACAAGGACCACAACGGCTGGGTCGAGGGGACCGAGCTCGAAGGGCTCTGCATCCGGGTCGACGCCAATCACGATGGGAAGAGCACACCCGACGAGCTGCAGCCGCTGAGCCAGTACGGGGTTGTCAGGATTGCCGTTGCCCACAAGAACTTCCTGGGCCGCTACGTCACCCGCGATGGCAAGGATCACTTCATGTGGGACTGGTGGCCCGCCGCCATGGAAGTGCGCAAGCTCCACGCCGACGCTGACGACAACTAGTGCGCCGCCTCATAATCTGCCTGCTGGCGCTGGTGATCAGCGCTGCTTTGCCTGCGCGTGCGTTCACCGTCACCGAGGTATCTCGCGTCCACGTGCGCGAGCTGCAGCGCCTCGTGGGCGCGGGCACGTTCATCGTCGACGTGAGCAGCACGTCGGTGGCCGCCGAGAAGGGCGAGATCTTCCTCCTCGCCCGCGAGTTCAACACCCGAAAGCTGCACTGGTTCATCTTCGACCTCGCGGCGCGCCGGGTGCTCAAACAGGGCTCGTGTCCGTTCGTGGGATTCAGCGCCATGGCGGTCTCTCCAGATGCCCGTCGAGCCATGGTGTTCTCCACGTTTCCGGTCGAGGCGTACGCATTGCAGGTCGACACCGGGACGTGGACGCGGATTCATGAGAACCCGCGTGGGGCGGGGCTTTCAATACTGGGCGTCTCCCCCCTGGCTTGGGTGAGTCGTACCAAGGCCTGCGCCCTGCTCGACGAGCGCGACGCAGAGCACTATGCCGTGGGAACCTGCGTGACCTCGCTGCCCCCCGTAGAGGCAGTGGTCTCGCTCGCCACGCTGAAGCGCCTCGCACTGAGAGCCGTCTACAAGAGTGAGCAGCGTCCCGCTGACGTGCAGGCCGACGTCGAAGAGATCCGTTTCGGTGAATCGCAGTCGCTGCTCTACACGTTCAAGACCCTGAATCAGAAGACGGGACGCTTTGTCGACCATCTTCTGCGCTTTGACGCTGCAGCGCGCGTGACCCCCATCGACACGGTCGAGGGTGAGCTGTTCCCCCTCGACTTCGACCCTGCGGCGCAGCGCGCGTTCTACCGCCGCATCACCCGCGGCCTCGCCAGTCCCGAGGTGGTGCTCTACGACCATGGCAAGAAGACGTCCGTTCTGCGAAGCAAGGCCCTTGTCGGCGGCTTCCTGGACGACGCAATGATCGGCGTAAGCGCGGTGAGCGGTGAGGGGCTGCAGATCTTCGTGGGCAGACTGGGCCGGCCCATGACGCGCGTGTTCGCCACCCCGACCCCCTACGCCACGGTCTTCTTGAGAAGCGCGCCGATGTTCGCTCTGCAGAGCAGCATCGAGCTGCGCCTTGTTCGTGTCGACCCCTGATCGCCTTGAGGCTCACCCACGCATCGCCCATGTGAAACCACGTGCGCAGCGATTCGTTGCGAGGCCTCGTCGGAGGGAGACTGGTACAGGCCTAACCGTGGAAGTCGATGCGGGTGCGCGTGCCGGAAGCTGACGACTCGACGCGCATCGTTCCGAGCTTTCGGCTCAGCACCCCGACCAGGGTGAGGCCCAGCGAAGGCGTTCGGGTCGCGTCGATGCCCACACCGTCGTCAGCCACCTCGAGACAGAGGCCGCGATCTGCGCGATACAGCGACACCTTGACCATGCCTTTCCTGCCCTCGGGGAACCCGTGCTCGAGCGCGTTCGAGACCAGCTCGTTCACCACAAGCCCGCAGTCCACCGCCACCGACATGGGCAGCGTGATCTCCTCGAGTCCGAAGATGGCCCGCACGCCCCCGCTTCCCTGGCTGAACACCACGTGGTCGACGAGGGTGCGCAGATAGCGGTCCATCGGCACCTCTGACATGTCGTCACCGCCGCTGACGAACTCGTGGATGAGGGCCATCGAGTGGATGCGGTTGGCCACCTCGCCAAACGCGTTCGCAACCCTCGGGTCATCGACGTGGCTGGCTTGCAGGCTGAGCAGGCTGACCACGATCTGCAGGTTGTTCTTGACGCGGTGATGGATCTCGCGGAGCATGGCCTCCTTCTCCTCGAGTGAGGCGCGAAGCTCGACACCCTGCGCCTCGAGCGTCCGGGTGAGCCCCCGCACCGCCTCGAAGCGGTCGGCGTTCTCCAGGGCTGCGCCGCCGATGGCGGCGAGGTGCGCGGCGAGCATGCGCTCGTCATCGCGGAAGAAGCCATCGAGATCGTCGTGCACCGCCTCCATCCACACCCGAGGGGTGCCACGCACCAGCAGCGGAACAAGCAGCGATGAGCGGCTCGAACCACGAGGCGGACGCTCGCGCCAGACGAGGCAGCGCTGCGGTCGCAGCAGCTCGATCACAGCCACGCGCACGGCCTCGAGAACGGCTTCCTCGGTGAGACACGAGACAATCGAGCGCCCCGCCTCGATGACCCCGATGAACCGATCGACGAGTCCCAGGCGCGGAGGGGCCTCGACCTCTTGCGGGGCGGGCAGGCGGAAGTGCTCGAGGGGGGTGGGATCGAGGCCGATGGCCCGAAAGGCCCACGCCCCGTCGCGCAGGTTCTCTGACGCGTCAGACCACCCGAGCGCAGCCCCCACCCGGCCCCTCTCGTAGAGCGCGAAGGCGAAGTAGTAGTGGTTCTCCTGCTCCACTGCCGTCTTGAGCGCATCGCGAAACAGGCGACGCGCCGAAACCTCTCGCCCGGACTCGGCCTCGAGCACGGCCGACTCGAGAAGCGCGTGGGCCAGATGCACGGGTGAGCGGGTGGACGCTGTGCGCGCGCGCCTCGCCGCGGCGCGGGCACGGCGTATGTAGGTGGCCCGCAGCGCTCCCGCCCCCACCGCAAGCGTGCTCGCCGCAAATCGCCAGGCCGTGGCCTCCCAGCAGGAACGGGTGACGTAGTGGCTGGTGGGCTCGAGGCCCCCCGTGGTGAACCGCGACAGGCGAAAGCGCTGGGCTGCCAAGGCGGCCTCACCTCGCCCCAGATGCCAGAGCCCATGCCCGAGGTGGATCTCGGCGTTGGCCAGGGGTGGAAGATCGAGGCTGATCTCTCCCAATGCCTCTCGGGGCACGCGCCCCCCGGTGTTTCTTACCACATCAGCGAGAGCGGCGTACCCCACACAGGGATCGCCCCCGTCACGGAGCTTCTCGTGCACCTCGCGGGCGAGCCGTGTGGCCGAGGAGACGCGTCCACGAAAGAACTCCACCCGCGCAAGGTAGAAGCGGAGGATCTCGATCTCCCAGAATTCCTCGGAATGGCGCATGAGGCGCTCGAGGGCGTCGGTGAAGAGCTCGGACGCGCTTCGCAGCGCGCCGGATCGATAGTGGAGAAAACCCTTGCGACTGAGGCCTCGTGCCAGCTGCAATGGATCGCTGCGCGTCTCGGGAAGGGCCAGCCCCCGGTCGAGGTAGCGACGCGCGCGAGAGAACCAGGCGATGAGGGTGAGCACCTCGCCGTGCTCGATCCACACCCAGCCCAGCTGGCGCGTGGGCGGATAGCGCTCGATGGTGTTGAGCGAGCGCAGGTGAGACCAGAAGGTGAGCGGGAACCTCGACTCCAGCCCCGTGAGCTGCTTCATGCGATCGAAGATGACACTCGCGAGCAGATCTCCCTCGGCATCGCGCAGCGACCGCCTTGCCAGAAAGCGAGATGGCGCCATCGAATGGAGGCATTGCACCGCGATCTGCGAGACGATGGCCACACCCGTGGCAACCGAGCCCTGCGGCACCGGATGCCCCAGTAGCCGCAGCGCTTCGGCCAGGTCGTCATAGGCCTCCCGGCTGCCCGTCTTCATGCCGATCTCACCGATTCGTCCAAAGGCGCGGGCGCGGGTCAGGGCGTCGGTGGCGGCCTCGCGAATGCGACGCCAGAGGCGCACCGATTCGTCATACCTCCCGCGGCGGAGCAGCACCTCGGCCAGGCCTTCCACCACCTCGAGCTCGGCCGCGCGATTCGGACAGCCGCGCATCGCCCTGCGATAGAACCCCTCGGAGAGGTCGAGCGCGTGGCGGGCGTGTGCGTCTCGTGCCGCAGCGAGCGCGTAGGGGAAGGCCCGCTCCGGCGCGTCACCCTCGTGGAGGTGGTGGGCCAGCGCGTAAACGGCTCGTCCCCCCTCCCCCTCGTACGAGGCCGCTGCCTGCACGTGCAGAGCGCGCAGGCGAGCAGTCTCGATCTGACCGAGAACGGCCTCGCGGATGCGATCGTGGGCGAAGGTGTAGCGCGTGCCGTGGGCCTCGGTCCAGACCAGCTGCTGTCGACGGGCGTCTTCGAACGCCGCGAGAAGATCGACCGGATCACCGCTCCAGACGCGGAGAGCGTCATCGAGACTGCTGCTTCGCCCCATCACCGCGAGGGCCTCGAGCGCCGAGAGGCGCGTGGGGGCGAGGCGCGCGAGACGGGTCACCAGCTGTTCGGCCGCCTGCGATGAGACAGAGAGATCGATCCCCCGGCCCACCGTCCACCCCTTGCCCTCGTCGATCAGGGCACCGCTGGTCACCAGCCCCCGCAAGAGCTCCACCG